>NZ_CP058561.1:4688395-5000954 GCF_018141425.1 Vallitalea guaymasensis | reverse complement strand
TTTCCAGACTGTAAGTTTCCCATTTTATACTCTCAACACCACCTAATTCTTTGTTACCACTCTGTACATCTCTTATTTCATTCAATATTCCATATCTGCCTTGTGTACTGTAGAAAAGGTTATAGTCACATTTGGAAAATCTCTTGTCATCCCAGTTTTGGAAATAATATATATCTCCAGATTCAAAAATTATATTCCGTTCAATCTCAATATCAACATTAGGATATACCATTTCAAAAGTACCTATAGCTGCTCTAAAGACATTGTTATTTATTATAACGTTATTGATAATCCTATCATTCAAGCCTTTTGCATATATGGCATATAGAAGTTTACCATTACCTTTTTTCTGAAGTCCTTCAATAATATTATTCTCTACAAGACAGAAATCAGCCCGGTCATCAAGATATATCCCAAACCCAAAAGAAAAATTAACATTACTATCATGAATGTAATTATTTCTTATAATGTTCCTAGAGCCTCCACCCCACATTTCAATGACACCTGTATCTTGTGAATCAGTGTTAGCATGTGCTAGATCATTATACTCAATAATATTTTTGACATTATATCCTGAATATAATGTATTATCTTTTGTCTCATATGAATTACTTAACTCGTCTTCAAGTATTGATATTGATTTCAGGCTGATTGAATATCTTGGTGTGTTTCTTATTCTATTATGAGCGATTGTATTTTCTCCACTTTGATATAATTGTATCCCTGCACCATGTCCAACATTTTTTCCAGTATCACTAATATCATTGTTGACAATCTGATTATTTCTGCTGACAAAATATTCAGGCTTTCTAATACCTTCTATGTATACACCAGTTTCACCGATATCATTGAACTTATTTCCATAAATCAAATTCTTTTGAGCATAACCCTTTAAATAAATACCATGAGAACCAGTATTACATATTCTGCAATACTTAATTTCGATATTTTCTCCATTCTCAATGCATATGGTTCCATCATTATTGAAACTATCTGAAGTTACTACTTTAGTAAGCTGTTCTTTTCTGTCAGTATACCTGATTTCAATATTTTGCAAACTAATATTCTTTACTGTTTTATCAATGGATTCGCCTTGAAAACTTATGATTTCATTCATAACCGGTATGACAATATTTTGTTCTTCTATAGGTGCAGTATAGGGATAATAATATAATCTGCCCTCTTTCTTATCATAATAAAACTCTCCTGGTTCACTTAGCAGATCCAATGCTCCTTGGATATAATATCTTGAACCAGTTCCAAGTTCATATGAAGCAGCTTCTTGTAATTTGATAATTCTATTCTTTTCGTCTATAGAAGAAATATTAATTGTATTGGTAAACCAATTCCAATCTCCTTCCATACCACCTGGCCATATATATACCTGTAGATCATCTTTATCAAGGATTGTAGGCAAATCCTGTTTCCCATATTGAAAACTCTCCATAGGAGCATCTTCCCACATGATGGCATTATTATATCCATTCTTCGGATATCTAGCATATATACATCTTCTACCATTTTCAAATAGAGAATATGGACAAATATCTTTTCCTATTTCTGCAACATAAATATTGCCTTTGTAGTGCTGCCAATTACTAACCAACCTTCCCCCACTTAGAACTGGTTTCTCTTCATCATAGTTTTTATATATTATTCTATAATCTTCTGTACCTGAATCTAATTCGTTATAAATAAGGGTTTCATCAAGATAGTAATTACCTCCTCTAATGTTAATGATGACATCTGAATTAAGACCATCTTCAATTAATTGTCTAACAGAATCCTTCGCTGCCTTGATTGTTCGAAATGGACCTTCATCATCCCCAGAAAATACAGGTCTACTTCCATCCCATGAATCATTACCATCACAAGAAACATAATATTCATTTCTTTGACTCATTATAATATTCCTCCACTAATCTCTGAAACTCTTGATTATCTTCTCTCTAACTATAATCAAAATAATTAATATGTTAATCAATAAATCTGAATCTATCTAAATTACATACTCCATGACCACCTTTAAAGACTAGATAAACATCATGAAGCCCTATCACGCCAGATATTGATGTGCTTTGCTCTACATAAGTACCCCATGAACCTGTATCAGTCACAGTCAATGTACCTATATGCTTACCATTTATACCATCTAGTCTGATTTCAATATCACTACCTGCAAAAACAGGGTCAACAGCCACATTGGCGATAAAATGACTCATTGAAGATATACCAAAATCTACATTATCATATCTGACCCAATCACCATCATCACATTCACCGATGCAAGTACCTCCATTTAATATACCCCGATCAGCACTATAATCCTCTGCTTCTATATAATCATCTAAACTTCTCAATGCCCTAAAATTAAACCAGTCTAAGTTGCATACACCATGCCCACCTCTAAATACCAGATAGACATCACGAACCCCTTTTGTACTTCTTACAAATATACTTTGTTGATTAAAATTGCCCCATCCACCTGTATCAGCTACTGTTAACGCACCTATTTTCTCACCATTAGCATGGTCAAGTCTAACTTCAATCTGATTACCTGCGAAAGCAGAATCAACTGCTACGTTAGCTATGAATTCCACAGCACCAGTTATTCCAAAATCAACATTATCGTAACGTATCCAATCAGAATCGTCGCAGCTTCCTATACCAGTAACATTATCCTGCACACCATCTAATGCCGAATAATCTTCTGCTTCTATTACAGAATATGCATTTCCAGTGAGCATAGGTGTACCTACTGTGATTATCTTTTCTGCTCTTGATGCTCTTCCATTATTATCCCAAACCACCAAAGTTACACGATAATAACCTGATTTATCATAGGTATAAGTATCATTTGTGGAAGTAGATGGAACGCCATCTCCAAAATCCCATAAAACATGGCTTATATTTCCGTCAGTATCATAAGAATCACTAGAAAATTGAACTTGTTGACCAACATTTCCGAAATCAGAACAATTTATTACAGCTACTGGTTTCTGATTATTGAAATTCTTTTCTGAAGGTATTCCATTGGAACTGTTATCATAAATTGAATTGTTATCAAACTCCAATGAATTATAACCTCCATAATAACCAAAAGCCTTTCCTCCATTTCCATATATATTACAATTAACAAAGCTTAATTGATCGTTATTGTAACTTTGGAATTGTACACCATCACTTGCATTTCCTCCAATATTACAATCTTCAAAATTAATATATGTATTGTTTCCATTAAACTTCACACCAACACCTGCACTTGATGGCCATAGTGAAGTACTATCCTTTAATGTTCCAATAAAATTAGTTCTATAGAAATATAGATATTTAGCATATAAGTCTTCCCCTTGAATCTGCACTCCTGCTTGATTACAATTAATAATTGTATTATATCCAAAGAAGGAATATCTCTTTTCATGATTATTAGATATTGTTATACCTATATTTTGTCCTTGGTCAACTAGATTATCTGTTAAAACACAGTCTCTTGAACCAACAAATTCTAAACCGCCAAATTTATAGATACCAGAAGTATCACTAACAGTATTTCTCCTGACAGCAACACCACTTGCACCATCAATACTGACCCAGTGGTCTACATTGTTATCTTCAACAAGTGAATTGTCACAACCTGACCATAATTCTATCCCTAGCCCTTCTGCTTTTTGACCTGAACCGGTAATAGTGTTATTCTGTATAACTAAATCACTTGAACCATTATTACATAGTATTCCTCCACGTCCTGTATTGGAAATAGTGTTATTAAGAATTTTATTTCCTGTTGAACGCCATGCAATTCTCATACCTGCTCCCCAAGTATTATCTATTCCAATATTATCAATATTACAATCTGAGATTATACTGTTACCCACACCATCTATTAAAGCAGGGTCATTATATCCTGTAAAAAAAATACCATGAGGACCAAAAGCATCAGATGTATCAGCAAAATCCCTTATTGTAATATGATGAATATTTAGATTGGTACTGTTCTCTCCATATATACCATTGTTAGCATAATGATTATTATTACCATCTATGGTTATATAACTTATTTCATTGTTTGTGTTATCTATAAGAGAAATCATACCATAATGTTGAATAGTATTTCCTTGACTATCTTTTCTTAGATACGAAGGCTCATGGGTACCTATATATTTAATAATAGTTCCTGTTTGACTTTCTCCAATAATATGTATACCACTCTTTAGTTTGATTGGACTGGATATATTATATGTACCTTCTGGCAAATACAAAGTATCACCTTCCACGGCTGCATCTATAGCTGCATTTATTGCAGCTATATCATCATTGCCATCATTTGCAGTTGCACCATATTGTGTTACATCTATGGTTTGTGCATAAACATGATTAGAGAAAAATAGAGTTGATACAATAACTAACACTGACATAACAAATTTTTTCATTTGCTCCACCATCCATATTTTATTTTTGAATCAACATAAAAATACTATTACTTGTTCTTACTCCACTCATCAATTTGTTTCTGTAATTCTTCAACAACTTCATTATAACCAGCTTTTTCAATTTTTTCTTTAGCTTCTTTTAATAAAGTATCATATTTATCTTGTTCATCTACATAAACAAATTCAATATTTCTAAACTCATCACTTACTGCAGCAACCTGTGGAAGAATATTTTTAATTGAACTAAGGTCAGCTCCAAAACCTCTCAATGGGGATACCTTTGACTCTGTATTCATTTTTTCAGTTGCTTCCCATACTCCATCATCTTGTCCTTGAACATAATATGAATTGAATACGTTTCCGAACATCCATGATGAATTAGGGAAATATTTTGAATCCTCTACAGTCTCAATTCTATTCTCTGCCACTTTTTTATAATGTTCTCCTTCAATACCAAAACAAAGCATATTATAGATTTCTTTATCTGTATTAAGTATCTCTAAGAATTTGAGTGCAGCTTCAGGATGTTTTGAATTTCTACTGATTGCATTCATGGTAGCATCTCCAGCTCTTGCAGCAATGAAAGGAATTCCTACTGGAATAACTTCGCAACCAATTTTATATTTATTTTCTGCTGCTGATTTTGTTGTTGGACTATATGGTTCCCACCATACTGCATATTTCAAATTACTCTTATCTGCTCTATCTTCTTTTTTGATTGTTGCTACATCAGGTCTTAGATAACCTTTTTTGAACCACTCACGGTATAGATCACGATAAGGCTTAAGTACTTCAATCATTTCTTCATATGTAAGCACCTTAAGTTCATCCGAACCTGATTTAATCGTTGCATTAGTACCAGGAATCCACTCTGTCACTAATTGAGTATATGCTCCATTGGCTTCAATTGGATAGAGGTCTTTTTCATTTTCTTTGATTTTTTGTAAAAATGGCTCTATCATTTTCATTTGTTCATGTATATCAGTAGTTGTCTTGAATTGTTCCAAATCCAATCCATATTTATCAGCTAAATCCTTCTGTACTGTCAAACTCCATTGAGTGAAAATAGATTGATAGTTAGGAATTGCATAGATTTCTCCTTGATATTCTGAGGCAGTCAATAAAAATTCTGGAAGTGCTTTCACTAAATCCGGTACTTCATTTTTCAACAAATCGTCAAGTGGTAAAAATGCTCCCTTAGAAACATTGTTATAAAAATTATTAGACCAGTTGGCAGTGAAACAAATATCAAATTCTTCATTTGCAGCAATAGCCATTTTAATTTGCTCATCATATGCTGCCCAATCAAGTCTTTTGAAGTCTACTTTGATATTATGTTTTTCTATTAATAATTCATTAATTTTATCCCATACTTTTTGTTCGTCTTCTTGCTTTTCACCTGGATAATACCATGAAATCTCTACAGGTTTCGTTTTTTCACCATCTTTTTCTGCATCTGTTTTTGTAGAATCTGTATTAGTCTTAACACTATCTGTTTTACTTTTACATCCACTAATTAGAGTACTTGCAAATAGAGTAACAACTAATAGTAGTATCCCATATTTTTTTAATTTTCCCATCTTAAAATCCTCCTTATATTTAATGTTAATTATTTTATATTTAAGCTAATAAGCTGAAATATCTATTATATCAAATTTTCTATCCTTTAACAGAACCAATGGTAATTCCTTTAACAAAATATTTCTGGAAGAAAGGAAAAATGAAGACCATAGGACCTGCCGCCAAGATACACATTGCCATTCTCATACTTTCCCCTGGTATCTTTAATGAATCTGCCATACCTGCTGGTGCATTCTGAGCATGATCAATCAAGAATTGTAAATCCATTAATATTCTTTGTAAAAGGTATTGAAGAGGGTACAATTGTGAATCTCTTATGTATAATAATGCAGTAAACCAATCATTCCATTTAGCCAAACATGTGAACAATGCTATAGTTGCTATTATTGGCTTAGATAATGGTATAACAATCCTAATAAATATCTTGTACTGATTAGCTCCATCAATTTTTGCAGCTTCAAATAAGGAAACTGGTATTCTTTGTAAGAATGTCCTCATTATTATAATGTCCCATGCAGACACTAATTGAGGTATAATCATAACCCATATAGTATTATCTAGGTTTAGATATTGGCTTATCAGAATATATGATGGAACTAGACCACCATTGAATAGCATAGTAAAGAAAATAAAGAACATGATTACTTTTCTACACTTGAATGCTTTTTGAGATAGTGGATATGCCGCAAGTAATTTTAAAAACACACTGATAACAGTAGCTACAACTGTTATGAAAATGGAAACCTCATACGACCTTATAAGTTCTTTTGAATTTTCAAAAACGTATTTATAGGCTGTAAAATCTATTTTATGAGGTATCAATCTATATCCATAATTCAAGATATCTTGTTCTGAAGATAATGAAACAGATATAAGCAAGATGAATGGTAATAAACAAGTAGCACTGATAATTATTAATACAGCATGAGTAATTATTTTTTGAACCACTTGTCCATTTTTTGATTGAATCATTTCTTATGCTCCTTTCATTAATTAAGGGTTTTATTATCGTATAGTCTTCCATCTAGAACATGGCACTATCTTTATCAATTTTTTTAACTATGGTATTTGCTACAATTACAAGAATGAATCCTACAAAGGATTGATATAAACCAACTGCAGATGACATACCAATGTCACCAAATTTTCTCAATGCCCTGAAAATATATGTATCTATTACATCTGTTGTTTCATATAGGAGTGATGAATTTCTTGTAATCTGATAGAACATTCCAAAATCAGCACGGAATATGTTTCCTATTGCCAATATAGTCAAAATCGTCATTACAGGTACTAGAAATGGAATAATTATCTTAGTGGTGACCTGCCATTTATTAGCACCATCAATAGCTGCTGCTTCCAAATATTCTTTGTTGATTCCCATTAGCGCTGCATAGTAGATGACACTTCCCATTCCAACGGTTTTCCAAATATTTATCAGAGGTAATATAAAAGGCCAATACTTTGGAGATGTATATACATTTACTGGTTCAAAACCCATAGAAATCAACATTTGATTAAGTACTCCATGAACTGGATTCAGTAAAGCATATGTCATGAAACCAACAACTACAAAAGATAAGAAATGTGGTAAAATCATAGTTGTCTGATAGAATTTAACAAACACCCGATTGGTCAACTGATACATTAATATGGCTACAACTACACAAACAATCAAATTAGTTATTATGAATATTATATTCATTAGAACAGTATTTCTGGTTACTCTCCACGCATCCTGAGATGAAAAGAAGAACTTGAAATTCTCAAATCCAATCCACTCACTTCCAAAAATACCTTTATCATATCTAAAATCTTTGAATGCTATTATTATCCCAACCATAGGTATATAACAGAATATGAAGATATGAATAATCACCGGTAAGGTCATACTAAAAAATTCGACTTGGCTTTTAAACTTATTTTTCTTAAACATTAATAACACCACTTTCGCTGCCTGATTTAGTTAAATTACTCTTATTATTATACTGATTCCATATGTAAAACCAATAACACTGTAATGATTTTTAGTATACCTAAAATACCTACCTGACTATGCTGTGCACTTATAATGACTTTCATATCATATATAATGACTTTATAATATATTTGATTCAACCACTTGATAATGTTCAACTGGATCTAATAAAAAAAGGGCTTTCTCTCAATACAATTTATCTATAGAGTACAATGGGATTGACTCTATTTAGTAATAAGCAAGGCTTATTACCATAATAATGTATTGCAAGACAGCCCAATATTTATTTCATAAAATATCTTCAATTCAAGGAGAATCCTATTAATCTCTATCATTCTACTTATAACTGTGCAGGTAATTTAATATGTAATGAAGTACCTACATTCTTGGTGGATTTTACAGTAATACCGTAATCATCTCCAAATATTAATTTAATTCTTCTATTTACATTGATTACTCCTATATGAGTATCTTCAATGAAATCATCTGAAGGCTTATATCTATTAATCTTTTGTTGAATACTAGGATTCATTCCAACACCATCATCAATAAGTTCTATTATAATCTGGTCTTTGATTTTGTATCCCCTTATAATAATTTTCCCTTTGCCTTCTTTTGGTTTTATACCATGATAAATTGCATTCTCAATCAATGGTTGAAGCGTGATTTTCACTATTTTATACTTCATTATTTCCTCATTGATATCCCAATGTATATCCAGTTTATCTTCATATCTAATTTGCTGAATCTCTAAATATAGTCTTGCATGTTCAACCTCTTCAGCGATACTGGTTAGAATATCATTTGTTTCTATACTGATTCTCATTAGTCTTGATAAATATGTAATCATCATAGAAACCTCATTATCACTTTTAGTCAATCCTATAGCTTTCCATTTTATTGTCTCTAAGGTATTATGTAAAAAATGAGGATTAATCTGGGATTGAAGTGCAACCATCTGTGTTTTTCTTAATAGAAGTAATCTTCGTTTCAACTCTTTTCCCAGTTTTTGATTATTATCAATATATCCTTTTATATTCTGTACAATATACTTTATTTCATTTAATTTTGATGTATCATCAACTGTTATATCATCAATGTACTCATCCGAATCTTCAATAACAGATAAGATTACTTTTACTGGTTCAAAAACATTGATAGAGATAATAAAAGATATTATTATTGCAAATACAAAAGTCAATACAATTACCATGATAATCAAGTTTCTGAAATTATCGATTTTGTCTTGGTAATGTTTCAGTGGTATTGCTAGAATATATTCAAAATCGTTATATGGAGAATGATCTACTAAAACTATCATTTTATCCTTGCCCTTTGTTAAAGAATACCTATCGTTATCCTCAAGTTTAAGGTCGTCAAAAGTTGGTAGAACATTAATATTTTTATTAGCTGAGTCCATATTGTTGTTATTGAATAGGATTCTACCACTTTTATCAGTTAGAATAATTGTTTGATTAATAGTTCCATTAGTTATTTCCATTAATCGTTCAATATTGATATTATATGCAATGGTTCCAGAACAATCTGGATAATCCAAATATACATTTTTGAATATTGTCAAATAGTTAGCATAAGAATCTTCCATCCCATTTTGCCTTGACATTCCCCAAAGATTTTTGATTTCCTTATTTTTTTCATATTCTGCACACCATTGATTATCTGCAAATAACTCAATCATTCGTCCACCATAAGGTGAAATAACATATTCATTTTTTTCAGCATATAAATATATATTATCCATATAGACATAGTTATTTACTTTGTTAATGGTATTAAATATTGAATTATTTAACGCCACAAAATTATTCAATTGATCTCTTCCAGAATAGAAAAATGTTATAACATCATCATCCACCAATATCTTGGTTGATATCTGGTACATTTCATTGAACATGTTGTTGAAAATATTAGATATCCTGTATAGCTCATTATTACTGGCTTCCTTTATTTCCTTTTGCACTCCATTATCAAAATGTTTATAAAGTATTAAATCCAAAGCACTAAGAGGTGATAATATTATGATCAAAATAATAATAAGATTCTTAAAAAATAAGCTGTTAAATCTATAACTTCTGATGTAATGCCAAAATCTTTTATTCTTCATCCTCTTCCCCACTTACCTTTATAAGCTTTTTTCTGTACTCTGATGGAGTAAGTCCTGTATTTCTTTTGAATAATTTTGAAAAATACCTGCTATTCTTATATCCTACTTTTTCACATATTTCATATGTCTTAAAATGAGGATTTTTGATTAGTTCCATTGCTTTTTCAATTCTAATTTTTATTAGATAGTCTGTGAAACTTTCTCCTTCAATCTTTTTAAATAATCTACTGAAATAAGCAGAGCTCAGAAATACTTTATCCGCTACTTGTTCTAATGAAATATCTAGATTATAATTATTATTTATATATTCTTTGGCTTGTTGAATTATCTGGGCTTGTGATGATTGCTGATACTTAGAGACTATATCCATAATATCTCTTAGAACTTGTTTACACCATGATTTTATCTCCATCATACTTTTCATGGACATTATTTTGTGATAGTCAACTTGACCGTTATTTATAGAATATAGGTCAATGCCTAACTCATGGAGATTGAAGAAAAACCTGGAAAATAGATCTGTTATGAAATTTTTCACATATGTAATATCAATATCCTCTAATTCTTTCATAACGCTATCCATTATGTTACTTACATATTCAAAATTACCTATATTCACATAAGACATCATCAACTTTTGCTGTTCCATAAGTTTTAGGTAATCACTATGTCCTATTGGCAGACCATTATTTCTATTATCGTAAGAATGTGTTTTTTTCACCAATCTATCATGCTTAGTGATATCTAAGATTGTTTTGTATACTCCACTTATGTCAATATCCATATCAACACTAAGCATAGAATTAATGGTTTTCATAATACTTTTAAGATGAATGGTTACACTTTCTTGAAATTTCTGGGTGTCATCATAATATGAGGATAATCCTATTATCTTGATTATCTCTTCTTGATTATAGATTGTATAGAATTGAATATGATTATGTTCTCCTTGAATAAAATTACTTATGGCAGCAAAGAATTGATTCTTATCGTATTTCCATTTTCCTATAGTATTCTTTTTTATAAGTACATCAATTGTACAACAATAAGTTGTATCTGGATCAATGTCCAGTTTAATTAACTGTAGTCTATCCATAATTAAGTTACGTTCTATCAACCCTCCCAATACTAGATCCGTGAAAAATTGTTGAATCAATAAAGGTCTCACTTCCTCGAATCTGCTTACTTCCTCTTCTATATTATTTAACTTTTCAAATTCTTTATCTAACTCATTTTTGATAGTTGAAAATGTCTTAGCTATTTCTTCTAATGACATTGGTTTTGTTAAATAATGCAATACTCCGTAGTCGATTGCTTTTTTAGCGTACTCGAATTCTTTGAAACCGCTAATCAATACTATTTTAGCATTACATTTATTATCATGTATATATTTTGCCAACTCCAATCCAGACACAAAAGTCATTTTGATATCTGCCAATATTATATCAACTTGTTGATTGTTTTCTATATACTTTATGACATCTTTGCCATCAGAATAAGCTCTGACTACTGTAAAACCCATGGAATTCCAATCTACCAAATTAGCCATTCCATCTCTAATTACTTTTTCATCATCTACAATAATAAGCTTGTAGTTCATACAATCCCGCCCTTTTACATTAATGGTCTAATAAGTAAGACTACTGGCAAGTTTAATCTTTTCAGTAGTCTCATTACCAAATATATAAATCTGATATTACTCATATCACATTATTTTGTTAACCTTTTTTCTTCATACATCCTGGAATCTGCAACATTCATGATTCTTTCCAGAGTTTCACCATCTATTGGATAAGTAGCAAGCCCAATACTAGGTACAACCTCAATATCAATATCTTGATGTTTGAACCTGAATAATGTCTCTGCCCTAATTATTCTAAAAGCATATTCTAAATCTTGTAATTTATCTATATTGGAAACTAAGATAAGGAATTCATCCCCACCTATTCTAAATCCTCTTTTCTTATTAATTCCAATAGCTTGGATTCTCTTTGCGAATTCAATCAAGACTAAATCGCCAACCTTATGACCATAATTATCATTTATGGCTTTGAAATGATTAATATCAATCAAAAACAGACCAATAAATTCATTATTCGCTTCTGCTTTTTTTAATATAGTTTGATAATAGTACTCCAGAAAATATCTATTGTTCAATCCCGTTAACTGATCATTCATGGCTTGATAGTTCAACTGGTACCTAGTATTGAAGATCATAAGGATAAAGGCACCAATTATTAGGCTGATTAATATACTTAACCCTCTAAAAGCCCAAATCATTGTTTTATTCTTTTGCCATCCTTGTAATGGCTCAATAACCACTTTCCATTTGTTATTAAGAATTTCAATATTAAGAACTAAACCATCTCTGTCAATTATTTCGCTGTCACCATGAAATGACTTCATGGGAAAATCCTCCATATTATATATGGCTACATTAAGTTTTGATTCTTCTGCAATTGTATCCATATATTCAAGATACTTGTCCCCATCCAAAACAATACTAGTCTGTCCCCAATAATCACCATCAATGATTATTGGTAAACGAGCTATGAACCCTACTCCTCCTTGTACTAGATTTACAGGTCCAATAAATAAGCGTCTTGATGTTACTTTCACCTTAAGTATATCATCCCTCTGACTAGGAATTGCAGTCAAATCTATACCTATAACTTTATCATTACCTTCTTTGGGATAATTCCATATAATTGTAGTATCCTCCATAATCCCAATATTTCTTATAAGTGTTTCTTTTTGTGATAATAGATCCTCTAGATATTTATTAGAATCTTCTTCAGAAATATCTGGATTGATTTTTATGTATGTCATATACCCTTCCAATAAATTGATGCTCTCATTAATGGTAGCCTCAGCTCTTGATTGATATCTAAGAAATCTTTCTAAAACTTCTAACCTCTGCCTTTGATTATCTTTATTTTCTATAGTATCAATAGCTAAAAAAAGTAATATCATAATAATTGCGCTTATGGTGACACCTATACTTATAGAGTAGAAAAAATGTTGTCTCTTGGTTTTTAGATTCAAGTATTGTCCCTCCGTATTTATCAGTCTACAAACAAGTTAAAGAGAATCATAATAATTTTGCTCTATTAAGAATAAACATCATGATCTTTATGTCGTATTATGTAGATATTATACCATAAAACGGATATTAATTCTATGTTTTAGGTTACTCCATAGCAATTTTTCATATTAGATTTAACTTCTCATCATACATATTTTGCTATTCATTTTATAATAATAAGCTAGATAATTACAAGTAAGTAATAGTTTCAATATATCTCCAATACCTCTCTTCTTCACTCACATCTTCCCAACTCAAAAAATGCTCCTCCATAAGTTCACTCCAATTACTTGGTGTATGAGTTGTATTCAATTTCCCCTTTTGAATTGCCGCTTCCTCATATGTAGGATACTCAGTATAAAAAAACAGTAGATTTTCATATATTCCAATTATCCCATATTTATCACCATCACCAGGTTTTTCTTCTTGATATTGATAATGATAATATATATACCTGCTTAATGTCTCAGGTTTTAACTGCAATATTCTCCCAACACTCTTTTCTGGCTTAGTTTTCCTTCTCCAATGTTCAACACTCACAGGACTATTATAGTGGAAGATATCAGCCATAGGCACCCAATATCTTTCTTGTCCCATTACCCCCGGTAAAATTTCTAAAAAGGATTCTACTGTTTCACCAATGAGGTCTTTGGGTTTTATGTAGTTATCTTCTATGGATTCATAATATAGAAATAAGGTCTGATGAAATCTAAATATACTGATAGTCATTATTTTTTGTTCTCTTATCATTTGGTTCAAAAAAGTTTCCCTATCCCTAATGAATTCAATAACAGGTTTTTCCATACCTTTTTTTATATGTGCTTTGAATATATGTCTTTTCATGTACTTCTTCCCCTTAATCAATCTAGTGTAAGTAAATATTTTAAACCATTCATATAATCACCATACTTGTTTTTGAAACATATATTGAATTTTATATCATTGTCTTCACTTTTACATATCATACACATTCTATTTATTCCTTTATCAAGTACTACATCATCTATTTTAATGGAATTCGTATCTTCTTCTACTATTGGATTGTCATAACTTTTACCATTAACAAAAAGTTTGAATGAACAGTTGGTATCTACATAAAGATCAGGCACAATACTGCTATCTGGCAGTTCACCATTCCCTCTCTTTTCAGGATCACGATTAATATTGGATTCAATGAATAAGGTTATAAAATAGGTCTTTCCAGTACTATTGGATATACTGATGAAACCATCTTTTTTCTCAATCCTCTTCATCCATCCGTATACCCCTTCACCTAAGTTGTTGAGCAGATAATCTTTATCACTGAAATATTTCACCATCTCATTATAATCTTGATGCTTTTCTTTAGGTAATGCCATGACTGACTGTATACCATAATCTTTTTCTTCTTTTTCATAAGTCAATATTGTTGTATCTATTTCAACTCCAAGATTAGATAATAATCTTGAATAAATACGTTTGATCTTATCATTATTATCAATCATATTTAATTGTATAACAGCTGCTTGTCCTTTACCTACATCTTGAATAATGCCATATGAATTAGTTACAAAATCAGTTTCTTCAACTATATCACCAATAGATATTTTCATGAACTCTTCATCAAATCCATTAACGAAGAACTCATGCCAAGGATTCTTTATGCTTTCAAGAAAAGGTATTCCACCCTCACTATAAATAGAATAATCACAGATTATTAAATTATTTTTATCGCCAGGAGAATAAGTGACTTTTTCATAATGGTATAGGTCATAATTAGAAATCCCCTTAGTCAACTTATTGCTAACAGGTTTTAATTGATACACAGGTCTTGCTTCAATCTCCACATCATTACCAAGAATATCTTGCAGATTATTTTTTTCATCTATTCCAACAGGAAGAATCAATAGCTTTCCACCTTGTTTAGCATACTCTGTAAGTGAATTGATTTCTTTTTCTTTTAAGCCTTTTAGATCAACAATCAATTGTGAATAATCTTCTATTCTTTCCATCGCAGATACAACTTCATATTCAACTCCTACATCAGCAAGGAATTTACAGCTTTTTGAATCATTAGAAGCTAATAGACCAGTCAAAGGTTTATCATTATCTTCAATGAATCGTCTCTTATCTGCAAAATCAATACCATATCTGATCATATTACTTAACATTAAACCTGCTTGTGGTGTCTCTTCAAACTGCTTAATTATATTAAGCTGACTAAGCATGACTCTTCCTTTTCCTACAGAATATTCAACTAGAGGTGACCACAATAATCCGCCCCATCCGAAATCTCCTTCTCCACATTCTAAAAGGATATTCAGATCACCCTGTACAGGCTTGTTAAATCCATTAGTTACTACTGGTGTATAATTAGAATCATTGACATTCTCAGACCCCCAGAATAATAGATCTTCTTGTTCTATACCATCAAAAACTGGATGTCCTTCATCATTTATGAATGCACTAAAGAATTTCTTACCAGAAAGTGTAATTTCACCTGGTACAAAACTCTCTTGTTCAAGTATCAATAGATATCCCCCATCATTTACAAAGTCTTGTAAAACAGGTTGTAGCTTCCTTACATTGTTTGTACAGTTATTGCCAATAATCAATAGGTCTAATTTATCTATATTCTCTTTTACACATTCATCAATAATCTCTACTTTTTCAACTAGCTTAGCAAGTGCTTTATACCCTTCTTCTTTTCCAAGATATCCTACTTTCTTACAGTTAATATCTAAGAGGTCTATCTTGGAAAGAGATGGATATACCTTATATTTTTCTTCCAAATGATTCATCCATCTATCATTATGATAAAGCTCCAGCTGTAAGATTAATGTTGTTTTCTCTGATACTGCTGGCAGGTCTAATATCAGTTCCCACTCCTGCTTTTCACCTACAGACTGGTTAAATATATATTCGTTATCAAATAATATATCACCATCTTTTGTAGTTAACTTATAATTCACCTTAGCTTCTACGTCATTTTCACAATCATTATATATGTTAAAACTTCTCTTGACGCTTCTATTATCATAGAATGAGTGATTATATTCATTAGGAATTATCGCCACTGGTTTAAAAGCATCCTTAAGATGTTTCCATGAGGAATTAGGATAAAACAACTGTTCTTTTTCAAAAAACCCATTACTAATAGAAGTTGTATGAGCTTTAATAACCTTTGGTCTAACTTCTTCTATGTTCATTGATTCTGGTATGATGATATCCTGTTGAGGCTGCATATGCATAGTGTAGTTAATCATGTTAAAAGGTGAAATACCTGTTACTTCTTCTCTTCTGGCATACTCAATGAAATGCTTTTCCTCTAATCCAATACTTTCAATACTCTTTTCAAAAGAAAGGTATACATCAGAACCTTTCATAGCTGTACTTACCTGTGGGGAAACATAATGCCACTTTCCATGTTCACCAAAAATAAGTGGTTTTTCTTTATCCCAATCACTTATGGTTCCATCAATATTGTAATGCATACTAACTATTTCCATATCTTCTGGATCAACTAAACGATTGTCACCATCGTAAGCTATGGGTCTTGTACAATCAAGAGCTTTTATTGTTGCAGAAAGATCCTTCATGGCTTGTTTATAACCATCTCTTCCGTCTACCCACCTCATTTCATTCTGCATACTCCATATAATGACACTTGGATGATTCTTATCTCGCTTAACCAATTTGATAAGGTGATTTTTACAGTTACTTATAAACTGTGGATGATTAGCTTGAATTCTTTTTGCTGAACCATAAATAGCGCTTTCATCTATAATAAGCATACCTTCCTCATCTGCTATATCCAAATATATCTTAGGATAAGGCATTCCATGAAGACGAACAAAATTTATTCCTGTTTCTCTACATGCTTTATACCAGTTTCTCACATACTCCTTAGTTTGTTGAACAAAACCTTGATAATGCCATGCATCTCCTCTAAGATTGATTCTTTTCCCATTAAGATATAGTTTATGTCCATCTGCCCATATTTCTCTAAATCCGAACTGAACTTCATATGTATCAATAATCCTCCCATCACAAGTAAGATCTACCTGCAGAACATATAAATGTGGATTCTCTGGAGACCAATATATTGCATCTTCCCACAATTCTTGAGTAGCAAATTCAACATTACCTAGATGAACACTATTATTACTGAGTTTCCATTCTTTGATTACTTTCTCATCTTTGTAAACTTTTGCAATAATATTCATAGTCTGATTATATTCATTTATAATATTGGCTTTTATGTCAATAGTCTTATTTCTAGTTGAAGTGCTAACAGTCACATCATCAATATACTTATTCGGTCTATATTCTAAATAAACATTCTGCCATATTCCTCTAGCCATATTTGCATACCAAGTGCCATCAGGTGATAATCTCTTAAGTCCGGTTTCTGTATTAATGGTATCATATGGTCCACACCATACTTTTATCTCATTTTCCTCACCATTAATCACATAATCCGTTATATCTATTTCAGTTGTTAAAAAACTCTCTTCTGTTTCTAGAACTTTTATATCATTAATGAAGACCATGTATTTTTGAAACACACCTTCAAATATAGCAAATACCCTATGGTCATCTTCACTATCAATTACAATCTTCCTTGAAATTATACCAGCCTGTGCTTTATTCCATTCTCTGGGATAATCAAACATATCATATGGTTGAAACTGGGCTTTTTCATTTATGACCCACCTCCAAGTTGATGGTACCATAATCTTATCTTGTCCACTATCTATCCCCTCATAATCGGGTAGAAAGAGCCATTCACCACTCAAACATTCTCTTTTTCTCATGTCATATCACTCCTTATTAAGCTATCAAACTAATTGTTATAACTAAACAATAAGTATGCATTTTGTTACTAATAACCTGCATACTTATTGTTTCATCTCTATAACAGCTAAAATCTATATCAATTATAAGCCGTATCTTCATATAAAAGAAGAATACTATTATGTTTTTTGGTACATATGATTTACTTGATTATCATAACTGTCACTTTTGATGATATTTATATCATTAATTATGCTGTCTCAATTATTGATATCAACAATCATTATTTTGTTTTAAGCCACTCATCAACTTGTTTTTGCATCTCATCTATAATTTTTTGTGAACCTGCTTTTTCTAATTTATCCAAGAATTTTGGTAAGTATTCATCAGGAACAACTGTTCCAGTATCAAGACTCAATATGAATTCATCAACTACAGTAGTACATTGTGCAATCTGCATACTTACAGGCTCTTGATTGAAGACGAATCCTAAGATAGGTGATGCTTCAGAATTCATATTAAAAGCTTGTGTATCATCAAAAGTCTGTTGGGATTGTCCTGGAAGAAGATATGCATTGAATGTATTTCCGAATATCCAATTTGTATTAGGCTTATATTTGCTATCTTCAACAATCTCAATAGAATTGTCTCCTGTTTTATTATAATGTGTTCCCTCAATACCATAACATAACATGTTATATATTTCTTTGTCACTGTTCATAAGGTCAAGAACCATCATTGCTCTTTCTGGATTCTTGGAAGTTCTACTAATTGCATTAAGAGTAGCGATAATTGAACTTGTCAATAAATATGATTCAGAAGCCTTGACATTAACATATTCCTCACCATATGATGCTGACATCTCAGCATCTGCACCTGGTTTATAGTTTCCACCCATGCCACTTGCTATTTTACCAGCTTCTATATCTCCCTTTGGATCTTGAATTGCTAGAGCATCATCACGTATATATCCTTTTTCATACCAATCATGCATTTTAGAAACAAAGCTCTTAAATTCATCAGAAGCAAATTGATTAATAACTTTATAGGAGTTGTCAGTCAAACGAACAACACCAGGGATATTACGTCCCCCAACTTCATCAAATCCATAATTAACAAGCATACGTCCCCAGTTGCTTCCGCTCTCAGCACATATAGCTGTAGGAATTATCTGTGGTTCGTTCTCTTTTATAGTCTTAAGATATACTTCCCATTTATCTAGAGTATTCAATTCTTTGTAATCAACTTTATATTTGTCAATCAAGTCTTTTTTGAACCAGAATCCATTAGTCATAGTTGATATTTGATAGTTAGGTATACCATATATTTCACCTTTTATTTTTGTAGCACCCCAGAATTTTTCTGGAATACCTTTTAAGATATTTGAACCATACTCATTCAATAGATCATCAATTGCTATAAATGCTTCTTGAGAAACATTCTTTTGATAATTGTTCATCCAATTGGCAGTAAAACAAATATCAAACTCTTCTGATGCACCAATCTTGACTTTCATCTTTTCTTCAAAGCTACCCCAATCTACAGGGTGAAAATTAACTTTTGTATTAATTTTCTCTTTTAGAAGCTTATTTATTTCTGCAAATACCACATCTTGTTCTGATTGTGGTGAACCTGGGTAATACCATGATAGTTCAACAAACTCTAACTCTTTTTCTTTCTTTGGTTCATTTTCACCAGCTGTTTGCTGATTACCATTTTCGGTATTAGATGTTTCTTTTTTATCTTTATTTCCACACCCTACCATAGTACTTGTAATCATTAAAACTGTAATCACTAATACAAAAATTCTTTTTCTCATTTTAATTCCTCCTCTTTTATTGTTTATATATATTATATCTAGTAACCAACTAACATATGGATTAACTAGATTTAATAACCTTATTCTTTAACTGCTCCAACAGTTAATCCTTTGACAAAATATTTTTGGAAGAATGGGAATAAAAACAGCATTGGTCCTGCTGCAATGATACACATTGCCATTCTAGCAGATTCGTTGGGCAGGTCACCGACTTTTACTGTAACTGCACCTGTTTGCATTTGTGTTGTCAAGAATTGTATGTTGTTCATTATTCGGTAAAGCATATATTGTAGTGGAATCAATTTTTCTTTTTCAATATACAACAAGCTTAACCACCAATCATTCCAATAATGAAGTATAATAAATAACCCTATTGTGGCAAGAGCAGGTTTTGACAACGGTAAAACTATCTTGAAGAACGTTCCAAATTCACTTGAGCCATCTATCTTAGCTGATTCAATTATTGACTTGGGTATTTTACTGAAATATGTACGAAGCAATAATATGTACCATGGTATAGCTATATAAGGTAATATCAATACCCAAATGGTATTCTGCAAATGCAGATATCTTGTGATGACTATATACCAAGGAACTAAGCCTCCATTAAAAAGAAGGGTAAAAAACACATAAAATGTTAACTTCTTTTTATAGATGAAATCTTTTCTGGATAATGGATAAGCTATCAGCGAAGTAACCAATAAACCTAATGCTCCTCCAACTGCTGTAATAGTTATTGAAACTAAATAAGAATTAAGTATTTGTTTTGGATTCTTAAATATGATACTGTATGCCCTTGTGGTTAATCCCCTAGGAATTAAACTATAACCTTTTAATGCGATATCTGTTTCATTTGATAAAGATATAGAAATAATTGCTATAATAGGGATAATGCATAAAATTGCGAAAATCATTAAAATGATATGTATAATAATCTTTGATATTAATTGTGAGCTTTTGTTCTCAATCATTACTAAGTTCCTCCTTATCTAAAACAATGCATTATCTTCATTGAATTTCCTTACCATCCAATTAGCTATAACTACTAGTAAGAAACCTACAATAGATTGATAGAACCCTACAGCAGAAGCCATACCTATATCACCTGAAACTCTAAGTGCTCGATATACATAAGTATCAATAACATCTGTAGTAGCATAGAGAGTACCTATGTTTCTAGGCAAGAAGAAGAACATACCAAAATCTGCATAGAAGATCTTACCTATCTGCAGCAATACCATAACAGTTATTACTGGGGATAATAGAGGTAATGTAATTTTTCTTATCATCTGAAATCTATTTGCACCATCTATAGCAGCCGCTTCGTAATACTCATGGTTTATGCCCATAATTCCTGCATAATAGATAACGCTATAATAACCAACATTCTTCCATAGGAAAGAAAAAGTCAGTATGCCAGGCCAATAACTGGGTTTGTTATACCAGTTGATTGGGTCTATCCCAAATATCCCTAAGAAATTATTAAGCATTCCTAGATTAGAGTTTAAAAATGAAAATAACATGAATCCAACTACTACCCATGATAAAAAATATGGGAAGAAGAATACTGTCTGATAAAACTTTACGAATGCCCTTTTAGTTATCTCATTTAACATAATTGCAAAAGCTACTGATATAATAAGGCATCCTAGGATAAATAAGAAATTCAACCCTACAGTATTTCTAGTTATTCTCCAAGCATCTTGAGAAGTAAAGAAGAATTTGAAATTATCAAATCCAATAAAAGGGCTGCCCCATATACCCTTTGCAGGTTTGAATTTTTTAAAAGCTATAACAATACCTATCATAGGCAAGTAGTTAAATAAAAAAATTGCAACAACTGCTGGTAAACACATTATTAATAATGGAGAATTTTTTTTGAATCTTTTAGATCTGCTACTTTTTATCTTTTTTCTTTTTTTAGTACAAATACTATTCGCCATTAACTCCCTCCTTATATTTGTCAATTGAATGCTTCATGTGTTTGTAATTAACACTATAAGTTCTCATATTCAACCTGTAAATGATAAAATCAAGTGTCCACTCCAAAATTGTGTAACTTACTTATTTAAAATCCTGTAATCTATTTAAAATAGGTAACTAAAGCTACTAATAGCCGTCCAAAACTAATATAAAATAGTATTTATACTCTGTAACTTCATCTTCTCTATTATGCATTTTTATAAGTTTCATATAGAAAAGCATTATATATACAAGTTAGAATTGTACTATATAATGCTTATATTGACCCTTTATTTATTCAACTCTTGTTTTGCTTTCATCCTGTAACCATTTGCTGTAATACCATACTCTTTTTTGAATAATGTATAAAAATAACTGATGTTCAAGAATCCACATTCTTCAGCAATCTCACTAATGGGTTTTGATGTTGTTTCCAACATAGCTTTGATTTTCGTAAGCCTTGTTCTATTAATGAATTGTGAAACAGATACTGATGTATGTTTTTTAAAAATCCTATTCAAGTAATTAGCTGTCATATTATATCTGTCTGCTATTATGCCAACAGATAAGTTCATATCTTTATAATTTTCATTAATCATTTCTATTATTTCATTAATTAACTGATTATGTTTTATGCTTTTATTCTCTTCTATTATCTCATCAATCTGATCAAAAAAGCCCAAGAATTTCATATTCACCTTTTCTATTGTTTCCAACTGCCCTATTTCTGTAAATAATGAATTAAAATTAAAAGGAAATTTACAATGATAATTTTTCTCCATTCTATTAAATACTTTACTCATAGCTAGACTCATTTGCAAAAGTACTTGATTCATAGAATAGTAGGAATAATTTAATGTCTCGTTAATTATTTTCTCATAGTAAAATTTGGCATCTTTTATCTTTCCAAGCATTAGTGAATCAATCATCTGCTGTTCTTTCTGTACAGGATATTCATAATCTTTTTCCTCTAATTCTTTTAATTCATCTTCATATAGAATGCTCCTATGTCCGAAATAAAATCTATATTGAGAATTATTTAAAGTATCTATATACGTATTATAGATATTACTTAATTCATCTGATACAGAACTTATAGTTGCTGATATTGATAGTTCAAAATACTCATTCATAGCCGATTGCACTTTTTCTATAATCTCTCTAATATCATTAACCCAGAAAGACAACTGATTTTCTTCTACATTCATAATCAATACCACATTATCTTCCTCTAGATTAATACACTCATGATTGTATTTATGACCACACATTTCTGATGCTATGTTCATGATAGCGAATTTCAGAACTTCTCTATCCTTATAATTATACTTATCTTTTATTTCAATGAAATCATCAATTTTGAAAAGTATCAATGCTATAGGAGTCTCACGTTTCAGTTTTATATTGAAATCATTGAATAGCTTGTCCAGATTATCGATACTGATACTATTTTTATTTTGAAGCATAGCCTTCAGCATTCTGTTTTTCAACACATATGTACTCTCTCTTTTGTGTTTTTCCAACTTGTTCATCTTATTAAGTATTTTTTTGATTGGCTTCCATAACCTATGTGACATGAGAATTGAACATGCTATACCTAGAATTAGTATGAACATGCAAACCAATAAGGTTAAATATTTCATTTTACTTACTTTATATTTGATACTTTTATAAGGAGTGATACTTATGAATTTCCAATCAAGGGAATTGGACTTATTATAATGTATAACACTTTTTTTACCATCTACCTTATCTAAGAAATATCCTGTTTCCTTATCTGAATTAAGTATTTTTTGAACAAACCTTTTATCTGATATATTGGATTTCATAGAATATGTATTATTCCCTGTTACAACCACACCTTCATTATTGATAATAAATATCTCTCCATCTGTATTAATCTCCATTGTCTTAATCATATTTTGTAACCATTCTTCAGTTACGTTTACAATTATTGCAGATTTCAGTGGTTTATCATTTGTTGGTTTGGTGTAATAGATGAATGTATATACATTTGAATAGTGATTTTCATCTACAGGCATTAAAGGCATAGGACTTTTCCTAGGTATTGGATAGAGAATTTTATAATCTTGATAATTATTAAGAATTTCCACTAATTCCTTATCAAAAAAATCGTTATTATTCTCCACTCCTTCAGATGATATAGTAGTCAAGAAAGTATTATTCTTACCATTATATATATAAATGGAATGAATGAAAGGTCCTGTAGCTTTATAGGAGATCAATTCATCAATACTGGTCTTGACCTCTAACATGTCTACAGAATAATTGTACATGAATCTTTCTATATTTCTATTAACATACAACTGCATAACCAATCTACTGGCTGATGTCTTCATATAAGTGGCACTATAAGTAGTCTGAGCAAGTTTATCACTTTCATATTTATGTATCATGGATAATCCAAAATTTTCATAGCTCTTATACAAAATGGATGAAGTCAAAACTATAGCCAATATTATAGAAAATACAATCATCATCAACAATTTAATATACATCTTATTCTTTCTTTTATATGTATACAACAATCTTTTCACTCTAAAACCACCTTTTCCCCAATTATTTCAAAAAAAAAGTTTGCAAATATTATATAATAACTATTACCATATTTCACTAACCATCCTAAAACATGTCATAATAAGTATTCACAAAAGCATCAAAACAACCACAATTAATATTTTTTTATAAATATTAAATAGCCAATAGTTATGCAATTAGAAGAAAAAGTGTTTTATGATTATATTAACGGGTACTGGCGAAACATATACATATACTATTTTGCAAAAACCAAGTCAGAACAAAACACTTTTTCTGACATACTTGCATTATAATTGAAATTTAATATTGATTTTTACTTTTTCTAGTGGTATATTGAAGATACTACACCGAAAGGAGATTTCCAAATGCTAAAAGGAAAAACTATCGTTATTGGTGTAAGTGGTGGAATTGCAGTATACAAGGTATGTGACCTTGTTAGTAAACTGAAGAAATTAAATGCGGATGTACATGTAATTATGACTGAATCAGCAACAGAATTTGTTGCACCCTTGACATTTGAATCACTATCATTGCAACCTGTGATTGTAGATATGTTTGCAAAAATAGTTAAATGGGATATTGAACATATTGCTTTAGCCAAGGCTGCTGATTTGTTCTTAGTTGCTCCTGCTACAGCTAATATAATAGGTAAAATAGCAAATGGAATAGCAGATGATATGTTATCAACAACCATCATGGCAACTAAAGCACCTAAAATTATTGCACCTGCTATGAATACCAATATGTACGAAAATCCTATAGTACAAGATAATATCAAAAAATTAAAGAATTATGGCTATAAATTCATTAAGCCAGATTCAGGAAGATTAGCATGTGGTGACTTAGGCATAGGAAAACTAGCCAATGTAGACACTATTATTGAATCAATTACCATGAATTTAATAGAAGATAAACCTTTAGCTGGGCAAAAAATATTAATAACAGCTGGACCAACAAGAGAAGCTCTTGACCCGGTTCGTTATATGACTAATCATTCTTCTGGCAAAATGGGTTATGCTATTGCTGAAGCAGCAGCCGTAAAAGGAGCAGAAGTCACTTTAATATCTGGACCTGTTACCTTGGAAAAACCCAATAACCTAAAAAAATATATTCAGATTGAATCTGCAGAGGAAATGTTTACTGCTGTAAAAGACAATCTGAAAGACCAGAATATAATTATTAAATCTGCTGCTGTAGCAGACTATCGTCCAGAGGTTTATGTAGATAAAAAAATAAAGAAATCAGACGAAGATTTCAAACTTACTCTAACCCGTAATCCAGACATACTAAAATGGATCGGCATGCACAAAACCCCAGAACAATTAATAGTGGGATTCGCAGCTGAAACCAACGATGTTATGGAAAATGGAATTAGTAAACTGAAGAAAAAAAATATTGATATGATAATAGTTAATGATGTCACTAGGGCAGATGCAGGTTTTGGCACTGATACCAATTGTGTAACATTAATTGACAAAAAAGGTAATAAGAAAGCCTACCCAGTTATGCCTAAAAAACAATTAGCCCATAGTATACTGGATTATATTATAGCTAATTTCTAAAATTTAATAGATAATATCTGCTTTGATTCATTGAACAAAGACAGTATCAAGAAAAAACAAGGTATATTAATTATGATATTCTACCTTCTTGGACGCTGTCTAAGAAGGTTTTTTTAATGTAGCTTATGAAAAATGGGAGGTTGTAATGTTTGGATTTATAGGAGCTGGAAAAGTTGGAACAACATTAGGTATGTACTTTAACAATATGCATCTGCCTATCAGCGGTTATAATAGTAAGTCACTTGCATCAGCCAAAAAAAGTGCTGCTTTAACCAATAGCAAGGCTTATGAAAATATTACCCAATTAGTTGATTCCTCAAAATATATCATGATAACTACTACTGATGACGCAATAGAAGATGTTGTTGGTCAGTTAATATCAATAAATGCAGCATGGGAGGATAAAGTTGTTTGTCATACAAGTGGTACTCATCCCTCCACTATACTTGAACCTCTTTCCAAGCTTGGTTCAACTACCCTATCACTACATCCTATGTTATCATTTGCTGATATTAATTATGCATTAACCATGTTACCGCAAACACCACTTACATTAGAAGGTAAAGGAAATCTGATTGATGATTTCAGAAAAATCCTGCTAGATATTAATTTTAAAATACACAGCATAAGTTCAGAGCAAAAATCTCTATATCATGCAGCTGCTTGTATAGTATCTAACTATATTGTTACTGTAATTGATACAGGAATAGAAACTCTTAACCGAATTGGATTAAAGCAGGAATCATCATTAGAACTAATAGAATCCTTAGTAAAAGGAACAATGAATAACATTTTTGAAAAAGGGACTGTGAATTCCCTTACTGGACCTTTAGCTCGAGGTGATGTCCAAACTATCAAGACACATATACGAGCTTTATCTAGAGAAGATAGAAGCCTTGAACAATTTTATTGTTTACTAGGTGATAGAACTCTAAGTCTAGTAGAAAAACAAAACAAATTAAACGAATACACTCTAAATACTTTAAAGGAGGTATTACAAGATGAAAACTGTAACTACACAAACAATAAGGAACAAGAAAAAGAATAACGAAATAATAACAATGTTGACAGCATATGACTACCCTACAGCAGCTATACTGGATGAAGCAGGTATCGACATAATATTGGTTGGCGATTCATTAGGAATGGTTATCTTAGGTTATGAAAATACTACAGAGGTAACTATAGAAGATATGCTTCATCATGTAAAAGCAGTTTCTAGAGGCAGCAAACACTCATTAATCGTTGCTGACCTTCCCTTCCTGACTTACCACACAGGAAAATACGAAGCTGTGAGAAATGCAGGACGTCTTGTTCAAGAAGGCAAAGCCAATGCTGTAAAACTTGAAGGCGGAACAGAAGTAATTAAACAAACCAAAGCAATTATAAATGCAGGAATCCCTGTTATGGGACATATTGGACTAACCCCTCAATCAATTAATCAATTAGGCGGTTATTATATTCAAGGAAAATCCGAAGAAAAAGCAAAAAAATTACTTGAAGATGCAATGGCTCTAGAAGAAGCTGGAGCATTTGCAATCGTACTTGAATGTATACCAACGGAATTAGCAAGACTGATTACAGAAAAGGTAGAAATCCCTACTATAGGTATCGGTGCAGGTTCTGACTGTGATGGTCAGGTATTAGTTACCAATGATATATTGAACCTATATTCCAACATGGTACCAAAATTCGTTAAGCAATATGCTAATCTACAAGATGAAATCATGAAAGCTACCAGCAATTATATAAGAGACGTAGAACAAAAGGCTTTTCCTAGTAAAGAACATGTTTTTCATATAAAACAGGATGTAATTGATTCAATATATGGTGGAGGGAAAAAATCATGAAAATATTCAATGATATAAATGAACTGCGAAAACATCTGGAAATCTATCGTACAGAAGGCAAGACTATAGGTTTAGTGCCTACTATGGGATATTTACATAAGGGACATATCTCTTTAGTACAAAAATCAGTTAAGGATAATGATATAACAGTACTAAGTATCTATGTGAATCCCACTCAATTCGGTCCTACTGAGGATTTGGATAAATACCCTAAAGATCTTGAAAATGATAAAAAGCTTGCCAAGGAAGCTGGAGTAGATGTTATTTTTATACCAACCAACTCAGTAATGTACCTAGATAATCATGCTACTTATGTGAATGTTGACAATCTAACAGATAATCTATGTGGTAAATCGAGACCTACTCATTTTAGAGGTGTAACAACTATTGTAACTAAATTATTCAATATAGTTCAGCCAAATGGAGCTTATTTTGGACAGAAAGATGCTCAACAGGCTATAGTCATCAAGAAAATGGTTAAAGACCTGAACATGCCTATTGATATAATCATCTGCCCTATTGTAAGGGAAAATGATGGTCTAGCATTAAGTTCTCGTAACACATACCTAAATACTGAAGAGCGCAATCAAGCTACTATTTTATATGAATCACTCCAAAAATCAAAAGAGTGTATCAAAAACGGTGAACAATCAGCCACAATCATAAAAGATATGATAAAAGAAATGATTGAAGAAAAACCTTCAGCGACTATAGACTATATAAGCATTGTTAATGAAGATACACTTGAAGATATAGATTATATTCAGGGTAATATTCTCATTGCCCTTGCTGTTAAAATCGGTCAAACAAGATTGATTGATAATCTAAGAATGGAGGTAAATCTAATATGTTAATTGAAATGATGACAGGAAAACTACACAGAGCAACTGTAACTGATGCTAACCTTAACTATGTAGGAAGCATCACCATTGATGAAAACCTAATGGAATTAGCGGATATATTGCCTGGACAGAAAGTACAGATTGTCAATAATAATAATGGTGCTCGATTAGAGACTTATGTTATAAAAGGAGAACGTAACAGCGGTACCATATGTCTTAACGGAGCTGCTGCCAGACTTGTACAGCCAGGTGATATAATAATCATTATCGCCTACGCCTTAATGGATAAAGAAGAAGCGAAAGACTATAAACCAAAAGTTGTTGTTCTAGATAACAATAATCAGATTATTGGTTAAACATAGATAAGTGCTAAATATACTATATTATAAGATGACTCTTCAATACTGAATAGTTTTGAAGAGTCATCACTATACTTTCGTCGTCTTCCAATAATAGGATTTGTCTCACTGTTATCACTCTTTCTGTATTGACTACAAACTATCTCTTAGTTCTATATTCTTAATGAATGCTCTCAAATAATCTTCATCTATCTTATCCCAAGTAAATCCTAAATTCTCCAAATAATTGGTTGTCAGATAATTATCAACTGCTATATTTTTACTGACATGTGCATTTTTATTCCTTATACTTAATAAATGTTTCAGCTTTTCTTTGCTATGAGATATAAGAGTAGTAATATTATCCATAGATACTGGTAATATCTTATACCCCATTTTTTCAATGATATGCAAAATAGATATAACACCAACTTTATTAGGGTTATATACGTGATAGATTCCAGTATACTCTGGTTCACTCTTAATAATTTTAACTATTGCATCACTACATTGGTCAACTGGTGTCATCTCAACTTTTTGATTCAATAACTCCTTTGGCATCTTTTTCAATATGAGTAATTCTCTTAGTCTGCCATAGAATCCATTGTCTTCTATATTCCTTTGAAATTTGCCATCACTTGTACGTTGAGTCAGATTGCCTACTCTCATGATAGAAGCATCTAATCCGTTTTCTATCTCTTTTATGATTTCACTCTCTGCAAGGAACTTACTAAATATATACTCGTTCTCAGAAAAACGCTGTCCTATATACAAATCTTTCTCTGTAAAGCTACCTTTTACCTTATGGTGTTGCAGCATATATTTACCACTTATAGATATTGTAGACATATGATAAAGTTCTGCATTCAGCATTTTTGTCATGTGAATGATATTTCGGGTACCTGTTACATTAATATTACGTAAGATATCTGATTTACCATGATATTTAACATAAGCTGCAGCATGGATAATCGTTTTAATCTTATCTTTTATGATATTATAGTCTTTGTCACTTAGTCCTAGTCTATCTAATGTAATATCTCCTCTTAGAATCTTGATTCTTTGTTTTTCTTCATGTGTCATATTTGGAAAATAGTAAGCAAATACCTTTTCCATTTTTTCTTCCGTATTATTTCCTCGAACAATACAATATATATTATCTTTCGTCTCTTTTAATAAATCATTTACTATATGGATGCCTAACCATCCTGTTGCACCTGTAATTAATATATCTCCCGATTTCTTTCTTTTAATTTTATTGGGGATAATATCTATTGTGTTTTCATATTTCCAAAAATCCAATTCTGAATCTTTTTGAGTAATTTTCCTTATGGTAGGATAATTATAGACATCTTTTATCTCTAATCCTATTCCTAATTTATCTGCTTCTACAATTAATTCCATTGCTTTTAGAGAGTCACCACCTAATTCAAAAAAATCATCAGTCACTCCTGCTCTTTTTATATTCAATACTTTTTCATATAAAGATACTAATTGTTTCTCTAAACTGGTTTTTGGCTTAACATAAACCTTATTAGTTGATTTATTCTTATTTAGTTTCTCCATATCTATTTTACCATTCACCGTTAATGGAAATGTCTCTAATCTAATTATCTGATTAGGTATCATGTAAGCTGGTAATGATTTTTTAAGTATGTCTCTAAGTGTGTTGTCTTCTATTGTTGATGAAATATAATAACAAACTAATTGCTTTGTATCTTTCGTTTTTACGCAAGTCATTACACTGCTTTTTACCCCTGTCACTTGATTGATTTTGTTTTCTATTTCATCCAATTCAATTCTGTTTCCTAATATTTTAACCTGACGGTCTAATCTCCCTTTATATTCTATATTACCATCTACGAGGTATCTTCCTTTATCACCTGATTTATATAGAATATCACTTTCATTGAATGGTGATTTGATGAATTTCTTTTCAGTAAGACTACTATCATTATAATAACCTTTAGAAACACCTATACCACCAATTACTATTTCTCCTTCATATCCTATGGGCATTAAATTTTCATATCTATCCATGATATAAACTTTATAATTACTTATAGGTGAACCGATTAATGAAACATTACCCTTATTACATTTGTTATAGGTAGCACATACTGTTGTTTCGGTAGGTCCATAGGAATTATATATATCAATATCTTTTTTTATCAGATTATCAACATGATTATTTTTAAGTACATCTCCCCCACTAATAATGATTTCAAGGGATTCAGGAATAATCATATGTTTATTGAGCATAGCTACTAATGATGGTACACTACTGATAATTTGTACTTCATTATCCCTTATTACACTTATTAACCTTTCAATGTTAGTAACCGTTTCTCGTTCCACAATCACTAATGTCCCACCTGAAACAAGTGTTGGAAAAACTTCTTCAGTAAATAGATCAAATGTATAAGATGATTGTTGAAGCACAACCTTACCTTCTATATTAATTTCTTTTAGTAATGTATTTACATAACCCACAACATTTTTATGGGTCGTCATAATTCCTTTTGGTCTACCTGTTGAACCAGATGTATGCAATATATAAGCCAAGTCATCTACTTCATTAACGTTATCTATATTATCAGTTGAATTATTAAGCTGTCCTGCTATTGGAATAACCTGTTCTACAACATTCAAAATATCGGCTATATCTTTTTTTGTATGAACTATTATTTTATTTACATTACAATTTTTAATTGTATCAATTATTCTATTTGCTGGCTGATTAATATCTAGTGGAAGATAGGTTCCACCAGCCTTTAAAATTGCAAGAATACCTATAATCATTTCGATTGATGGCTCTGCAATAACTCCTACTATAGTATTTCTTCTGACACCTTCATTCTGTAGAACGCTTGCTAATGAATTGGATTTTTCATTAAGCTCTCTATAGGTCATAGATTCCTCTTTATATATTACTGCATTCTTATTAGGTATTTTTTTTACCTGTCCATAAAACAACTCATGGAGTGCTTTTGTATCATCATACACTGTCTCTGTATCATTGAATTCATTAAGTAGAATGTTTTTTTCTTTATCTGGCATTATATCTAATTCTCTCAGTTTTTTACTATGGTTGCCTATAACATCTTTAATAATAACATCCATATGAGAAAGAATCTGGTCAATATTGTTATCTGTGTATTTATTGATTTGATAGTCTATTTCATATGTAATGCTAGGTTCACTATCTCTATTGCTGATATTTATTTCTAATCCATCCATGGCACATTGATTGAATATCCAATTAGTATTGTAATCCTTATAATCAACATTTTTAGCATTTTGATAAGATAATACAGTATCAAAAATTTTCTTGTTGGTTCCGAATTCAGCTGTAAAGGCTTCACGTATCTTTATATAAGGATACTTTGAATGTTTGAGTGTATTGAAGATCTCTTTTTTGACTTCCTTTAATAATTCATAGAAAGTCCACTCCATGTTGATATTGATTTTTAGTGGAACCATATTGACATAGTAACCTAGTGAAAATTTTTCTCTTCCTTCTCTGCCTAATACTGGTGTACCAATTATTACTTTATCCTTATGATTCATTCTTGCCATATAAATGGCTAGAACAGCAACATGAAATGCAAACAAACTTATAGAGTTATTCTTACAGTATTGTTTTATATGTTCTTCATTAATCTTAATACTTTTTCTTCTGGCTTTTATATCTTCAACTGTACCAATACAGTCATTATTTAATTTTATGGCTGAATCATCAAAATCACTTATTTTATCTTTCCAATAATTTTCATCTTGTAAATATCTATAAGAAATCAGGTATCTATTATCTCTAGTTAAATATTCTGTATAAGAAATTCCTTTATCCAGGGTGGTTGTTTTATCATTTCTATAATAATAATTGATTCTACTTCCTATCAGTACCATTGTCCAAGCATCAGATATAATATGATGAAGTTTTATAATAATACCAGTTTTACCATTGTTATATAGAACAATCCTAAAGGAATACAGCTTATTCTTTTCTATTTTCTCTTGTGTGTAATTCTGTATTATCTTATCTGATTCTTCATTTGCTTTCTCAACTAAATCTATTATATTAACCTTATGATAATAAAAAGGTTCTATAGTCTCTTTGTCATCATCTATTATTGATGTTCTTATGATATCATCTGATTCAATCAGCTTATTTATAGCCCTATCCAGTTTATCAATGGATATGTTATTATCTTTGAAAATCATTTCCCCAATTATTAAACTTGGAATACAGGATTTATACATTTTTCCTATATCCCACATAGCTTTTTTACCTTTTGATAATGGATACATATCTATACTCTTCCCCCATTACTTAAGATTATTTTAAGTGGCTAACTTGAATTTTATAGTAAATGTAGACCCTTTTCCAAGTTCAGAGTCAACTGTTATTATACCTCCATGTGCTTTCACCAATTCCTTAACTATGGACAATCCTATACCAGCACCGCCTGTCTTCCTACTCCTTGATTCATCACCTCTATAAAATCGTTGAAATACATATGTTAAATCTTCTTTTCTGATTCCTATACCAGAATCAATAAATCTAATTATGGCTTCATCTGTGCTTTTTGTCAATGTAACTTTTATACTGCCTCCCCTATTAGTATATTTATAAGCATTGGTTAGCAGATTTACGAATATCTGTTTCAATCTATCTCTATCTCCATTAATAAATATATCTTTTTCTAATTGACCCATAAGCTTTATATCTTTACTATCCATCAGTGGTATGAATCCTTCAATTATAGTTGACAGCTCATTTTCAAGATTTACCTTACTGGTATTAAGTCTTAGGTGCTCACTCTCAACTATCACTAATTCATTGAGGTCGTTAATTAGTTTGGTCATTCTCACAATCTCATCATTCAATTTGGCAAGTCTCTCTGGTGATGGCTCTAGAACACCATCCATCAATGCTTCTATTTGGCTCCTAAGTACTGCCAGAGGACTTCTAAGTTCATGGGAAATATCGTTGCTCAGTCTTTTTCTCAGTTGTTCTTGTTCACTGAGTTGCCTTGCTAATTCTTCAATAGAAGTTGCCAATTCGTTTAATTCTTTTGTATCAGTTTTTATTGATTTTACACGTTCATAATTGCCTTTTGATATATTATGGGTGCTATCCTTTATCTCAATAATAGGACGTGTAAGTCTTCTTACAAGTAATAAGCTTAAAAAAATAGCAAGCAGCACAGCTATAAAAAATGAGATTACATATAATATGTTAATCGTATATATGAAATCATTATCTTCTTTTGCAGTGATAATGTTTTTATAATGGCCTATACTGAGATATCCGATTGTTTCACCTTCATAACTCAATTGTTTCTCCAAATAGGTATAGTCTTCCTTAAAAGACTCTTTATGCATAGCGTTACCCATTCCCATGCCTTTACCCATTCCCATACTGCTGACAAATATAACTTCCCTATCTATATCTTGCAAAACAATCTCCACATTCTTAAAATGTGCTTGCTGTTTCAGATAGGATAGCTCTCTACTATCAATAATGCCATCATTCTCAATACTAGTATTAACATAGGTTATTATTTCTTCATTATCAACTTTGTTTTGCTCCAATACGTAATCAGTAAAATAATATTTTATTCCAATATTAGATAATATGATAATAACTATTACTGTAATCAATGATATCACTATAGAATTTTTCATTATTCTCTTACTGAGACTTATCATTATCTCACACCCATTTCTAGTCCTGTTTGCCTTTAAACTTATAACCTACACCATAAACAGTCAAAAGATATCCAGGTTTTTTTATATCATCTTCCAGTTTTTTACGGAGGTTTTTTATATGTGCATCAATAGTTCTATCATAGCCTACAAATTCATAACCTAGTGCTGCATCTATTATTTGAGATCTAGTGAAAACTTTGTTTGGATTTCTAACAAAAAGTAATAGTATTTCATATTCATTAGGAGTAATATTAAGTACATCTCCAGCTTTTTTAACAATGTGCTCTTCTTTATCAATTATTATATCTTTATTATTGAATGATATGATATTATCATTATTAATATTAGTTTTTTTATAAGTACGTCTAAGTATTGCCTTAACCCTCATAACCAATTCCCTAGGACTGAAAGGCTTAGTCAAGTAATCATCTGCACCAAGTGCTAACCCTCTTATTTTATCATCTTCCATACTTTTTGCAGTAAGCATTAGTATAGGTACATCTGATTCTTCCCTTATTATTTCACAAATCTTTTCACCAGATAAATCAGGAAGCATCAAATCTAATATTATAAAATCCGGGGCTATATTTTTATAGAGGGATAATCCTTCTTTTCCATTATCAGCAGTAAAAACCTCATAACCGTCTTTTTTAAGATATGCTTCCACTACTTCCAACAATCCATGTTCATCATCTATAACAAGTATTTTTTCTTCCATCTTTTTTCCCTTTCATATAGTCATCAAGTCTTTGGATGTTAATAGATAAATAATACTTTTATTATATTCTATCAAATTACCTTTATATATGCAAAAAAGCAGCTATAAGCTGCTTTTTGCATCTTTTGAATTAAGTATATTATTTAGCTCCTCTTCCATAGCCTAATCCTCTACCGCCATTGCCTCTGCCATAGCCATTACCAGTACCATTACATGCACCTCGACCATTTCCCATTCCACGGCCTAGACCAATTTTCTGTCCTAATCTCTGTGGATTACTTGGATCACAATTACCAGCATTTTCTTTTAGATTTGCTATAAATTCGTCAGCTTCTTCTCTAGTTAACTGACCTTGCTCTACTTTCTCTTCAATCAAGGCTGTTTTTTCGTCTACCATCTTCTCTACAAATTCATCATAGACTTCATTTTCCTTAGCTAATTCACCGAAAGTTTTACCTTCTTGTCTTAATTCATAAGCTTCTTCTTCTGTCACTCCAGTAAGCTCTGAATAAATTTGTGCTGGAGTAGCTGCAAATGCTGCCATTCCTACTAATAGTGATCCTAACAAACCGAATGTGATTAATTTTGTTTTTTTCATATATATTTCCTCCTTTTTGATTTGTTATTGTAATTATAAAATAACAATATGAAAAAGTTATGAAGAAATAAGAAAATCTAAAATAAAGTTTTATCGATATCCTTTTCGTATAAGAACATTGCTGATAACTTATCTATGTTGAGTCTCTTAGTTATCATGTCACATTTACATAAGAATAAATAGAAAATGTTATGACCGCTACCAGATAATGTCTCAAAATTACCTTGTCCCTTGGAGATAATCATATCTGCTTTATTATAAAATACCTCTTTGAAATCGTCAGACACTTCATCTAAATCTGTACCAGGAATATCTGTACCATTATTGATTATTTTAGCATGTTTATCTATACCAACAAAATAGGCATCTTCTTCAATAGCATCATTAAGTGCTGGTTTACCTCTTGTTGCAAAATAGATTGTTATATCTGGAAATTCTTTTTTAAGTTCTTCCATCAAGATTTTATCAAAAACAATTTCGCCTGTATTATCTCCTAGATATAATATTTCTTTTGCATTAGATAATTCCTTATAGAATTTATCATAAACCTCTTTGTCAATCTTACTATCCATCGTTCTTTTGATGATATCTTCAACAAGTTCCATAGTAATATTGTCAAGAGCTCCAAAATCAACTATATTACCAGCCATAGCTATTCTTATAGCATCTAGGAATCTATGGTCGGAATCATCAAGCATTGCCTTAATATTATCTTCCATAGCTAATAATTTTTCATTGAAAAGTTTCTTCTCTTCTTTATAAAAGTCATCAACCCCTGTAAGGTTATGTAATATTCTCATTACCTTAGTGCTTATGTAAGGTGCTGTTTTTTCATATTCAGTATCAGCCACTTCCAATAGAACCTTGTTCATGAATTTATATTTCTCTTTTTTGTCTTCAATATATTTGTCAGCCAGTTGATTAGCTTTATTAATTATACAAGCTATACAATCTACATGTGAGTACATAATTTTCGTATCCTTTCTACTAAAATTTCGTTGTTTTACAAACACTTATGCTTTATAGGCTTAAAAATAAGGACTACCCTATAATATAAGAAAAATCTAGGCAAGATGCCTAGACTTATATTATTCTACGAATTTAACTGCTGTTCCATATGCAATAACTTCAGCAGCGCCTTGCATGATAGCACTAGAAGCATATCTGATATTAACTATACCATCTGCATTTAGAGCTGTGGCTTCTTCAACCATACGTTTTGTAGCTAAAGCTCTTGCTTCATTCATCATTTTATTGTAAGCACCAAGTTCACCACCAACAATTGTTTTAAATGAACTCATAATATCTTTACCAACATGTTTAGATTGAATAGTGGAACCTTTGACGATTGATAGTGTTTCTAGTTGTTTTCCTGAGATGTAATCAGTATTTACTAAGATCATCTTCATTTTCCTCCTTTAATTCGTCTAGTCTTCTTATAAGATTTACTATAAGTGCAATAATCACCCATATTATACCTATAGCAAATATTACTCCAATAATTTGAACTATTAGAATGCCTGAAATGATTGCATTAAATGAAAAGCCATATAACATGAGCACATTTATCAGACATAATAATACTGTTATAAAAATAGGTGCAAACTTCTTACTCATATTGACCACCCCTCTGTAAAAAATATGTTATGGGTTTACATATTATAACTATATCTAATTGATAGGCATCATAACACCTATTTATTATACCTCTTATATTAATAATAGAAATACTCAGTATCTATTTTTTTATAAAAGTCTTTTGATTTGGATTTGAAAGGTCTATGATTGAAAAACAAACATTTATCTATGTTATTTACTCCCTCTAAAGCCATTTTAGCCGCAATGATACAATCTGTTGTTGGTTCTTTCTCTGCAAAACTAGCTTTGTGAGCTGGGGGAAATTGTACACAATATGTCTTGTCATAGATAACGCCTTTTATTGTACTAGGAAACTCTGGATTATTTTTTCTGTTTATGACAACATTAGCTACAGCAATCTTAGCATCAAAGCTTATATAGTTAACCTCAACAGTGATTATCTTGGCTAATAAAATCAAGTCTTCGTCTGTATAACCTCTGTCAAGGAGGCTAGTAGCTGGAACCACAAGATTTTCTCTAAGTATTTCTACAGTATATACTTTCTTGTTCCAATTTACTGTACAGTTCATACCTTCGGCAAAAAATCTGATAGGAACCATAGTTCTATCATCTACTACTGGTGGTGCAATTTCAAGTTCATATTGCTCACCATTAATACTTGCAATATTAGAATCTGTAGATAACTCAATCTTATTATCTGCTTCATTGATTGTTATCTTATGTGTATCGCCATCCCATAGAACCTCTGCACTTAGAGCATTGGCTACGGATCTTAGGGGTACATACACGGTATCATTCATCATGATTGGTTCAGTATCCATGATAATATAATTATCATTAACTTTTACTGATATTGGGGGAACTTTATCTATCGCTAATACTGGAACGTTGAATAAAATAATGGAACTCATACATAAACATATTAATGTTTTACATAATTTTTTCATTAGAATTTTCTCCTATATATATTGAACTTGAACATCTATATATCATTGCAATAAGTTCAATACATTTTCCTTGATTTAATAAGCCTAATACAACTAAATACTGCTGGCTCTATAGCAATTATTTAATTAGGCTTATAATATAAATATTATTCCTCATCTTCTGGATATTCTTCTTTTGTTATTTTTTCTTCCTTCACATTATCTTTCTTTTTTGCAGTAAATTTATCCATTATGTTAGGAACCATGTCAATTATTTTAGTTAAGCTATCTTGATTTTTAACATTAACTAATCTTGTTTGACCATCTTGTATTACTAGAACAGCACTTGGACTAATCTTAGCACCTAAGGCTCCTCCACCAACACCTTTTGTTTTTTCTTTTGCTTCTTCAGAAGCCCCTGCACCTACACCAAATGAAACATCAACCAATGGTAATATTATAGTATTCCCAATATTAATGGCTTCGCCCACTACTGTTTTTGTAGAAACGAAATTTTCCATTCCATTAAATAATGATTCCACAGTTTTTTTAAAATTTGATTCCATTTATTTTCCTCCTTAAGTTCATTAGATATACTATTTTTTATACCTTATATGTTTTATATATTTTTCTTACTCTTTTATCTAAAATAATACTTAATGTATTTTTTAGCAGCACAATTAAATATATTTTCCCTTTTCCATAAAAACATCCTTGAAATATTTTCTCATTGAAATCAGGGACAACCTTTAATTTATTACCAGTAACAGTATATAATATACTTACTGCACCTACTACATATCCTGTTGAAGCTGGATCACCAGTACCAATAATCAACTTAGACTCGAATTTCTTAGGTAAAATGTGTTTTATCATTTTTAGAACTTTATCTTTTATCATTTTAATGACAGCCCGATTTTCTTCATCTTTGATAAAATCTTTTATGGTACTGTATATTTGTTTCCATTTACTTGCTACCTTGTCTTTACCTTTACTATCTTTATTCTTTTTCTTCTTTGTCTTTTTTTCTTTTCTTTTACTACTTTTTTTAACTCTCTTCTTATTTAATTCTTCACTTTGTTGATTAACCTTGTCATCTAACTTTACTTTGTCATTGTTGTCTTCTTTTATTTCATTATCTGATTTAACTCTAATGTCTTTTTTCTTTTGTTTTTTCCTACTCTTTTTATTATTAACTTTTTTTACCTTTTTATGTTTCTTTTCTGCCATAATGTCTTTACCAAAAATTTTTAGGCTCATTTTGGTATCTTCATCCATATGATACTTAAAGGATATGATGTGAAGCAACCAATTAACTTTCACATCCAGCTTTATTGTATCATATTTTTCACCTTGGGCACTATATCTTATTGGCACAAACAGTATAGTTAATATACATAATACCACAAATAGTATTATAAACAATATTATATATAAAAAAATTTTTAATATTCCAAGTAATATAGCTAACATAATTAACCACCTGTATACCTTATTTTATATTCTTAATGATAATGTCTAATCAATTTTTTCTTTGCTACTTCAATGATAACAAGTGTTACAACAACACTTACAACAAAGATTCCTAATATAATCATAGCTGTTTGGAAGAAAAATATTTCTGGCACTATATTGATTAGAATATCTGTCTTAGGATCCAATAACCATAAATCATTAGAGAAAAATATTTCATGAAATATAGTAAAATATTTATTGAAATCAATTAATAATAAACCACTTAGTATTAATATTAACATAATTATTACAGCAAATACATATTTAACCATAGAAAATGTAATGGTAAGCAACTTCTTATTTCTGAAAACCATATAACCAATGGCTATAACAAGTATAATAAAACTAATGTTTCTCATATATGTACCTATAACAAATAACTTCTTAACATCAACCATGTGGCTTTTTTCACGTTCGCCAAAAACCTCTTGTTCTTTCCCATCTATAACAGCTTTCATATCCAGTGTTTTTCTAGAGTCTTTTAGATAGGCTATCATATTTTTAGTAACTTTAGTTAGTTCGTCGAGACTCATGTTTGTTTGTTCTGGAATGTCATGTCTTTCATACTGCCATTGATAATGATTAATATTATATGCTATAACTTCTGCTGAAGTAAATAACAAAACAAAAAATAGTAAAACTCCAATTATAATACTAACACCAATATTCAAGCATTTCATAGAATCCCCATTCCTTTATTTATCTTTTATCGTGATATAATATCAGCTTGTCTTAAAATACGATTTTAAGTTAACAGTAGAAGAGCTGGTGTATACATCATCATATATGTCTCTTACTAATTCAAATGCATTATCCCTGCCCTTAGCAATACCTATTATTAATATATCATTACCCTTATCTTCCAATCTATATAATTCAGTTGATAATAATATTTCCATAGGATTTTTTGATTCTTCTATACACGTCAAAAAATAAACATCCCTAATATGTTTTCTTCTTTTTAGTTTCTTAAATATTTTATTTGTTTTTTTATCATTGATCTCTTTACTTATATATATGTTATCTGCATATTCCATATAAACACCCTTTTGAACTATTAACTCTATACGATGCATTATCAATGCACCAAAATAAACTTATATTAATAGTATAGCAAAAAAAAATTATAATACAATATTTTTTTGGTATTAATAGGTAATAGTATTAAAGTACAATAAAAATCCTTCCATCAAGTGTAAGCTTAATGAAAGGATAACTTTTATTAGCCAAGTGCTTTTTCAAGCTTAGGTATCTTATTAACAGGAAAAGCTCTAAGAAGCTGCATATATTGATTTTCTGATAAATCTTGTGTAGAACAATATAATTCAATTTTTCTATCTACATCAGCATGTTTATAGTTCTCAAAGAACTTAGTAAATTGTTTTTGCTCCATTGTCGTCTACCTTTCTTGTATAATTGTTAATCAATCATAGTTGATAATAATATTATACCCATAAAAAAATATAATATTATGTTAGAAAAGTATTTTTTTATGCAGCTAATTTAAATTATGCTAAAGGCGATAGATCATCTATAACCTGTCTCAATAACTCCTTAGAAACATTTTTTTCATTTAAATCAGAACATTGTTCTAATGAATTAACAATATAACTGTGAATTTCTTGTGGTTTCTTGAATGTCACTGGCAGATAATATAGTAATCGAGACATGATTGCTCGTCTGTACAATTGGGATTTATCCTTTAGATATTCATCAATACAAGAAATCAATTCCTTCTTGGTTTTTGCTAAAGTAAAATCATCTACTCTATCATCACCCTCTGTCATATCCATTTTTTCAGGATTCATAAAATAACTTGACGTAGCTGACATATAATCTAGTTTTTGTATGTTTTTATATGAAACAGCTAAACCATATTCTTCAATAGCCTTATTATATTTATTATTAGCTGTCTCTATTATAGGTGCATATTTTTCTATATCAACCAGATTAGTTTCTATAACACCTTCAATTCTTTCAAGTGAATTGAAAAGTTCATCGTCAACACCAATCTTTTCACCTTTGATTTTAATTATATGAAATAATTCATCTACTATCTCTAAATCATCATTTTCAGCAAATGAACTAAACCTGTCACAATAACTGATTTCTATTAAGTTGTTTAAGATACTAGCTCCTAAAGTATATACTGAATAAATCTTCTCTATTTTATCTGCTATATCCATTTTGATATCAACAACATTATCATATTGTGGTTTTTCAATATTCTTATAATCCGTATTTCTAAGAATCTCTATACTTTCCCATATGTCTCTATTAGACCCTTTATATTCTTGTCCAAGGATTGCAGTACCTTTTAACATTCCAATAAAATTATTTAAGTCTGAGGTATAAGCACCTTTATATAGTTCAAGTGAATTCTCTATATATTCATGGAATTTATTCTTAGTTATTCTTATAGGAAGCTGACTTAATACTAACTTTATCTTTTCATTTATTACTATATTCTCATCTGTTTCAAAGATGAATTTTATAAGATTACCAGCGAAACTACTATCATCCTCTAAATCATAATAGTCTTGAATGAATCTACCTTCTATTCTATTCAAAATATATTCATATGTTTCAACTTCATCTGTATAATATGATAGTATCTCAATATTTGACTCAATCTTATTTCTTATTTTCATTAAATCTTCTCTATCAAATACTAGACTTTCAAGATTTTTGTAGTTGTCAAATATTGATATAATAGGTTCAATTATTTCCTTGGACCTATTATCTTTTAATAGGTTATTATTGTTTTTTTCATCATCCAGCATCTCGAGAAAAGTAATACAGTTAAATAATAAATCATAAACAGCTACTTTATATTGTCTAAACTGATAATTTACCGCTAACTGATCTAATGTGCTTTCCAGATTCTTATTAGTTCTAATATTGTTTTTTATGGTAGAAAAATTCATTGTTTCCATTTATCTTATCACCTTTCTCCTGTATTTATTAATAGAATATGTTATTAATATCATTATAACTGTATACACTAACATTATTCCCATGTACTTCAATAAATCAATGCTATCAAATCCTTTAGTAATAATATCTGTCAGATAATTTAATGTCCAATAATTAGGAATTAAATAGCTTAGACTTTTAATACCTCCAGTAAGCAAATCAATACTGAAAAAACTACCGCTGACAATTCCCATAATCAGTATAAAAATTGTGAATATCATCGTAAATGTAGAAGTCTTGTCTATTACACTAGTAAAGAACATAATCAATGATGATATACTTATTACAAACATTAGCAGTGCAATAAAAGTACCAAAAAATATTTTTAGATGATTGTCTGCAGCATATACACTATTGATTATGGAAAAGATCATTCCTATGATACTGCCTGAAACAACTAGGCTCAGATAATTCCCCAATATGATAGTTGCATTATTAGTACTTGTTATCTGTATTTTTCCCAGCATACCATTCTCTTTATCTTTGACAATGCTAATGGAAGCAAATAGTAAGAAAAAAGATGTAAAAGAAATGATTATACCTAAAATCATTTTTTTATATATCAAATCATTATCTAAAGTATTTGCATCAATACTGGATTTGTCACTATCAACAAATTCAACGTTTATATAATAATGCTTGTCATTACTATAATCTTGCATAGAAATCCCATATTCATAAGCTTCTCTTAGAATAGAATCTTTGTCATCATAATCATTTTCTTCTAAAGCTCTCTCAAGTAGATTTATACTTTTAGTCAGACATAAATCCCTTAGTACTTTTTCAGCAAATATATCTCCTACGAATTTTGCAACATTACTGCCTCTTATATAATAGACATCAATAATCTCATCATATTTCTCATTGATAATATTGTCTTTAAGACCTTTTTTTAATATGTATACAGCTTCAATCTGTCCATCTTTCAATTTGCCCATTGCTTCAGTTTCAGTACTATGGAAAACACGCAAAGTCTTATCATCATCCAAATTATCCAATATGTTCTTAGACATATCAGTACCATCCTTGTCCACTACGGCTACGGGTATACTACTACTCTCGTCAGCATTATGATATAAGGTACCGACAAGCATACCAAATAAGCTTATCATTATAATTAATAATATGATAATCATCTTACTTTTAAACAATAACTTCAATCTGCTTTGCAATATGTTAAATAACCTGTTCATAGTATCACCATATTCTATACTTTATTTCTTTTTGGTACATTAGTTGTTATTCTTGTATCTTAAAAAAGATAAGTATGTAAGCAATATACTCATTAAAATGAACACACTCATAATAATAATGCCATACATAGGTTTATATCCACTATCTAGATATAACATTCCCTTAATCATCCAATAATTAGGAGTAATCACAGCTATTTTTCTAAGTACATCAGGCATGTAATGTATAGGAATTATACTACCACCTATAATGGCATTTATGAAAATATATATATTACTTACTAATATGACATTCTCATCTCTTTTGAACAAGCTGGAAATAAACATAGCAAAACTCACTGCAAACAATATGCAGCTTATAATATATAAAACTATATATCCTAGATTATTATGAATGGTTAGATTGGTAGTGATTGATATCATTAAAAACCATACTATTACAATAATAAAAATAAAAACAGTAGAGCTTAGTAATTTACTTAATAAGTATCTAAAAATTGATATCCTAGCTACTTTTAATCTTTTGAAACACATATGCTCTCTTTCTCTAAGTAAATCTATAGCTGTAAATATAGACATGTACATTAAGAACATCATTATTATTGCAATAAAAAAGTAATTAACTGATGTGGTAGAAGGAATATTGACTAGTCCCCTATATCTAAAGAATCTATTTCTTCCTACAGAAGTCATAACTAATTCATAGGAGATTTCATTGTTATACAATGAAATCTCCTCATTAGTCATAGACAGTTCTTCCATTTTATCATATAGTACTTCTACTCCTACTTGAACAGAAGTAATAAAATTTTCATAGCTTTCCATAACATTTTTAAACAAAATTGCTTTCATAGGATCCTCATAAGCAATTTTGACCTGTACTGGGTCTTCTTCAAATCTCATCAGACTATCAGCAAAATCTTTGGGAACTTCAACTAATGCATCGTATTCTCCTTGTTCAAAAGCTTCTTTCAACTCATTATTTCCAACGCTTATATTGATAAAGTCAGTAAATGACTCATTACCTTTATAAGCTTCAATAAGAGCTGAACTGTACAAGCTTTTATCATTATCAATTATACCTATGCTAATAGGTTTAACAAATGATTTTTCTACTTGGCTGTTGGTAAAGAACAAGAAAACAAATACAAACATAGCTATTGGTAGAACAAACAATAAAACATTTCGTTTTTTTTCTCTTATCAACTCTTTGAAATTTTTATTAAATAGTCCCCAAAAAGTCATTATCATTTTAGTACATTTGACCTCCACTGAATTGTCCTATTAATTGACTTAAGAATGGGTGAGTCATTACCTTACCCATTATTGTACTTTGCATTTCAACAATTAACTCTTCAATCTGTTGTTGATCAAGTTCAATAGGATTAACACCTTCTGATTTGTCAATACCATTAAATTTAAGTTTCTTATTTATTGAGTTGATTACACATTCCATTTTTACTCCCATTTTCATGTTTGTCTGAGTATCACTAATTTCTTCGATGAAATCAACTTTTCTTATGGTATTGTTTTTATCAACAAAAACATCCGCCTTGATGTTAATTCCTGCTTCCATTAGATCTGGTAAGGTATTAATATCAAATCCTTCTTCTTCTGCCATCTTCTCCAAGATTGATTTACCGTCTAATTCATCTAACATATCTTCATAATTATTCTTGAATTCTTCAATACCATTTTTGAATTCTTCTTCAGTAATATCAAAATATGTATAATCTTCATTTGCAATAATTTTTTCTGAAACTTTATCAACAACTTCATAAATAAATGCTTTGGCATCTTCGTCAGTTACCATTTCATCCATTATCTTGAAACCAAATTCCATTATTTTAGCATAATCCAATTGTAATGGATATTTATCACAACTAATATTTTGATCACCGATTCTTACTGATTCTTTAGTTACATCTCCTAATATTTCTTTAACAAATTCACTAGCTAATTTATTATATTTACTTTCATCAATCTTTTTAGCTGATGGATAATTTTCTTTGTCTAATAGCTCTAGATAATCTTTCCAATTAATACTTACATCTGTTTCATCTTTAATCTTGTTGAATAGACTGTCCCATGTAACATAGAAAGTCTTATCATATATAAAAGGTATATTTATTCCCACTAATTCTTTATCAACATAGAAATCAGCATTCATTAGTTTATTGTTTTGCATATTAATGTTAATATCGCCTTCCATAATATGCTCTTTTCTATCCATTTTTGTATTTACATCAAAACTAAAATCTTTTATCATATTTGCAACAAGTGCTGCTTGTGGATCACTATTGTCCATACCTTGAATATCTAAATCAGTAAAAGAAAAGTTATATGCCATGTCTATAGTATTAGCTTTTAATAATTTTTCATAAGCATCTACTAATTTCTCTTCCTCGCTCTTTTTACTAAATAAGTCTTTTCCAAATATTAATACTGTAGCTAGAGCTAAGACTGCAACTATAAGTCCAACAGCTACTCCAGCAATTACTTTATTTCCTTTTCCTTTATTCCCTTTATCATCACTATTGTCTTCTTTGATAACGTTAACTTCTTCTGTACTTTCTTCAACAACTTCATAAATGCCATCATCCGTTACGTTATTATCAGTAAAATCATTATTAACATCTGATTTTTCTACAGTACTGTCTTGTATAGTCTTATCGTCGGTTTGATTAAGTTGCTTGTCGTCATTTTCCATAGATAAATTCTCCTCATTAATTATTTCTGGTTCAGTATTATCCGTAAATTTATACCCACAGATACCACAAAACGTAGATTCTTCTAAACATTCACCATTACATTTTGGACATTTCTTCATAATTCCCTCCTCAGTTTATATTAATATTCTTATTACTTTTATTTTATTTGCTATATTTAAAATAATGAATAAAAATAGGAAACTATTTCAGATGCAATGTTAATTTTAACTACTGTCATCGTTAAATAATTATGACATAAAACAAGAATATTTTCAATATAATTTTATTTCCTTTTTATATAAAAAGAACATTCCATGTATTTATAATGATACCTTGGAATGTTCTTCACATTTCATTTATAGAACTCTTCAACATATGTCCTTATCAAGTTTACTCTTTAAAGTTATCCATTATTCCTTTAAAAACATCTTTTAAACTAGTTGATATCTCTGAGTCATCATTAAATTTATTGAATTCTTCTTTATTAACATCGTCTTTAGCTTCTTTTATACTAAGTTTTATTTTTTTGCCTTTCTCATCTATACCTAGTAATTTTACAGTAACTTTATCGCCTATTTCTAGAACATCTTCTGGTTTTTCTATTCTTTTGTCAGCTATTTCTGATATATGAACTAGTCCTTCAATACCACCATCTAACATGACAAATGCTCCAAAACTTAATAATCTTACAACAGTACCTTCATAGATATTGCCTTCAGTATATTTTTCTTTTATATTAAGCCATGGGTCATCATTAACATTTTTTAATCCTAGTGAAATTCTTTCTCTTGCCTTATCAACATCAAGTACATATACTTCAACATTGTCCCCTACATTTACTACTTCTGAAGGGTGTTTAACTCTCTTCCATGACAAATCGTTAATATGTACAAGTCCATCGATACCGCCTATATCAACGAAAGCTCCAAAATTAGTGATTCTCTTAACTACACCAGACATTCTATCATTTTTCTTAATGCTCTGAAGTAATTTATGCTTTTTCTTTTCTAATTCTTCTTTTTCTAGTTCTTTTCTTGATAAAACAACATTTTTCTTTTCTACATCTAAATCAATTACTCTTGCTTCTAGTTCTTTACCTACAAACTCATTAAGGTCTTCTACATAATTAACAGATAATCTAGAACCAGGCATAAAAGCTCTTATACCTTTTATAACACACTTGATTCCACCTTTAACTGCTTCTTTTGCGATTACCTTAACTGTAGTTTTATTCTCAAAAGCTTCTTTCAATTCATCCCAAACTATGATTTGTTCAGCTTTTTTTATTGAAAGCAGTACATTTCCTTCACCATCATGTAGGTCTGTGACTTGTGCTTTGATCATGTCATTTTCTTTATATAAGTCTTTTAGACTTACATCTTCATCGTGTATTATTTCTTGCGCAGGTACAATACCATCAGAAATATATCCTATGTTAACAAGTATTTCTGTATCAGTTACAGATAATACTTTACCTTCAACAATATCACCTTCTGTAAGTTTAACAAAAGTATTATCAATCTCCTCAGCATAGTCTTCCATTGAAGGTGTGTTCTCTACTTCTGTTTCTTTGATTTCTTCTTTTACTTCTTCTTTATCCACAGCATCTACGATTTCTGCTGGAGATTTCTCAGTAAATTTTTCGTCCATTTTTACTTCTCCTTTCTAATAACTTAACTTTCGTAGCCACAAGAATACTACGAAAGTTATTTTATAAATATACCTTATTATATAATACATTAAAATTCCAATATTGAAAAGGTTTTTTGTATACAAATTACTAATCAATTATGTTTTTCGCTTTTTTATTGCCTGTCTTAGCTTTTCCTTGTATTTCTTGTACAATTCTCATATCATTTTTAGGGTCTCTATGTTTTCTATTGCTTTCTGTTCCATGTGGTTCTTCTGTGTCAGGTCTTCTCATACCAGCTTTTGCCATATTAATTCCTCCTCTTTAATTATTTACACTTATTATGGTATGTAAACTTAAATATATTATTAGTTTTTAAAAATAAAATTGTGATGAATATTTTACTAAATTTGTATAATAATAATTATACAATCAAATTTTTATAGGAGGTTATTATGACAACAAAAGAATTATCTTACATTAATGATGTTCTAACACAAACAAAAGTATTGATTGACAAATACCGAGATTATAGTACTCAAGTACAAGATGAAAGTCTTAAAAATCTATGTAATCAAATGGCTACTAAGCATATGGATTGCTATAACGGTATATATAATCAATTAAATAGTTAACCAAGGAGGTTTTTTTATGCGTAAAGACGAAGATTTATTAAATGATTGTTTAGTTTCAGAAAAACAACTCTGCTCTACATTATCAACAGCTGTTACAGAAGCTGCTACCCCTAATGTTAGACAAGAATTTGAAAACGCATTGAATAATTCATTCTGCACTCAAGACAATGTGTATAAAGAAATGGCTACTAAGGGATGGTATAAGACTGAAGCAGCACAACAAAATAAAATATCAGAAGCTAAAACAAAATTTTCTAATAAACCAATGTAATAAATTTTAAAGGGACTATCATGATTGAAATCAAATCAATCATGATACGTCCCTTTTAACATAGTGTTAAAACTTAAATTTTGATAGTGAATCTGCAAAAGCATTATTCAATGGTTTGTCAGCATCTTTTTTCATTTTATTCATATAATTCTTCACTTGTTTTTTATTCATCTGATTGGATTTTCCTTCTTTTTTCTTGTTCCAAGAAGTCAGCTTTTCTTTGAAACCGCAATTATTGCATATGAACATCTTTTTGTCTCCCTCACCAACCATTATCATTTTCTTATGGCACTCGGGGCATCTTGCATTAGTTGCTCTATTGAGCATTCTCTTGTAGCCGCATTCTCTGTCTTTACAGACTAGCATCTCGCCTTGTTTATTATTGACTTTCAACAGATTACTGCCACAATCCGGGCATTTTTCACCAGTTATATTATCATGTTTAAAAGTTACATTATCTTTTTTTACTTTCTCCACAAGTTCTTTTGTATAGTTTTTTATATTTTCCGTGAACTTGATTTCTTTTACGTTGCCTTTACTTATACCAGTCAATTCCATTTCCCATTTTGCCGTAAGTATAGGTGATTTTATATCTTCTGGTACTAATTCAACCAATTGTTTACCTTTGGAGGTAGGATGTATTTTACCGTCTTTGTTTTCTATATAATAGGTATTATATAATTTCTCAATGATATCTGCCCTTGTTGCTACAGTGCCTATTCCTCCAACACTTGATAAGGTTTCTTTCATTTTGCTTTCTTTTACAAACCGCTTAGGATTTTCCATGTCTGCTAATAACAAAGCTTCAGTATATCTTGAAGGTGGTTTTGTAGAACCTTCATTATAGAAAACTTTATCTATCTTTACTTTATCATCCTTTTTGAATTTTATCTGCTCATTTTTAATATCTTCATTATCAGAGCCTATCTGTTTCCATCCTTGATTAATAATATTTTTATATGTTACATTGAATAATTCATCTTTTACACTAAGTTTTACTTTTATTTCCTTATATTCACATGGCTTGGAAAGAACTTCTAAGAATCTTTTTACAATAAGATCATATATTTTTCTTTCATCTGAGGATAGATCATTTAAAAATACTGTTTGTTCTGTAGGAATGATAGCATGGTGGTCAGTTACTTTTTTATCATCTACAAATCTACTTGAAATATTTAATTTCGTTCTAAGTAGTGCTCTCGCAAAGCCTTTATATGAACTGGATGTTATAGTTTCCAATCTTTCTTTTAACGTAGGCACTATATCTTTGGATATATACTTGGAATCAGTCCTTGGATAAGTAACCGCTTTATGGTGCTCATATAATTGCTGCATTATCTGTAAGGTTCTCTTAGCAGAAAAACCATATTTATTATTTGCATCTATTTGTAGTGTTGTCAAATCATAAGCATACGGAGCATTTATTTTCTTAATCTTTTCTTCTACACTCTTTACAACACCATCTTCATTTTTCAACTTATCCAATAAGCTATCTCTTTTTTCTTTGTTGAATATTCTTGAGTTACCATCCTTACCCAATAGGTTAAATTCAACATTTTTTGCTGAACACTTTATTTCCCAGAATTTTGCTGGAACAAATTTATTAATTTCTTCTTCTCTTTGAACAATCATGTTAAGAGTTGGTGTCTGAACTCTACCAGCTGATAACTGCACATTATGTTTGCAGGTTAATGCTCTAGTCAAGTTAAGTCCAACGTACCAATCTGCTTTTGACCTTGCAAATGCTGACCTATATAGATTCCAGTATGCCTTTCCGTCTTTCAAGTTTTTAAATCCATCTTTTATTGCTTTATCTGTTTGTGATGAAATCCATAATCTTTTTATAGGCTTTTTAACTCTTGCTTTCTCTATAATCCATCTTGCTACAAGTTCACCTTCTCTTCCAGCATCAGTTGCAATTACGATTTCCGTTATATCTTTGCTGTTCATGAGATTCTTAACTACATTGAACTGTCTGGAAGTTTTCTTGATGACCACTAATTTCATCTTTTCTGGAAGCATGGGCAAGTCATTCATATTCCAACTCTTGTATCTTTCATGGTAACTTTCTGGATTTGCCAAAGTAACTAAATGTCCAAGTGCCCAAGTCACCACATATTTATCTCCATATAATGCTCCATCTGATTTTCTTTTACATGAAAGAACCCTTCCTATTTCTCTACCAACAGAAGGTTTCTCAGCTAATACTAACGTTTTACCCATTTTTTATCCATCCTTTTTTTATATCTCATCTATTTGCCAGTCTATTTCTTCTTTATTAATACTTTTCAAAAACTCATTTGCCTTAGAAAATGGTTTACTGCCAAAAAAGCCCCTGCTTGCTGATAATGGACTTGGATGAACAGATTTTATAATATAATGTCTATCATTGGTAATAAGTTTTTCCTTGGAAATTGCATAGTTCCCCCATAAAATGAAAACAACAGGTTCCTCTCGTTGATTTAGCAGAGATATTATTTTATCAGTAAAAATCTGCCATCCTATTTTACTGTGAGAAGAAGGCTTGGAAGCTCTTACTGTCAATGATGCATTCAGTAATAGTATACCTTGCTTAGCCCACTTAGTAAGATTACCATGACTTGGTATTTTACAGTCCAAATCATTATTCAATTCTTTATATATGTTTACTAGGGAGGGTGGTATCCTCACACCTTTTTTCACTGAAAAACTCAACCCATGTGCTTGATTAGGTCCATGATAAGGATCTTGACCTAATATAACAACTTTCACATTTTCATAGGATGTGTAATGCAATGCATTAAATATATCGTACATATCAGGATATATAGTGTAATTACTATATTCATTCTTCAACTGATGTCGTAATTTTTTATAATATTCTTTATCAAATTCATCATTTAAAAGTTCTTGCCAATCATTTTCAAATATTTTTTTCATCTAATTCCATCCCCTTTATTTTTACTTAGCCAATTTCACAAAATCTGAACCTGATGGATTTTGATATACTTTCAAATCAAACTCACTAATTATTGCCAACAGATGGTCAAAAATATCTGCCATGATTCCTTCGTAGTTAGCCCATGCTGTATCATTAGTGAAGCAATATATTTCTATTGGTAATCCTGTATCAGTAGGAGCCAATTGTCTTACTAGTAAGGTGAAATCATTATGTATTTTGGGATTTCTCTTGAGATACTCAATTACGTAAGCTCTAAATGAACCAATATTAGTAAGCTTCCTACCATTAACATTGTTGACCATGTTACAACTCTTATTATAAGCATTAATATCACATTGTTTGCTAGTCAAATAATCTTTTAACATGTCTACTTCCATTAAATGGTCATATAGCTTATCATCAAGAAATCTAATAGTGTTAATGTCTATATGTATTGCTCTTTTAATTCTTCTTCCACCAGCGTCTGTCATTCCTCTCCAATTCTTGAATGATTCATCTATAAATTTATAAGCAGGAACGTTGACTAAGGTTTTATCCCAATTTTCCACAGTTATATTAGTTAATGATATATCAACTACTTCACCATCTGCACCAAATTGCTGCATTTCTATCCAATCACCGATTTTTAATAAGTTATTAGTTGATAATTGAATCCCTGCGACAAGACCTAATATGGAATCTCTGAATATTAGAATAATGATTGCCGACATTCCTCCAAGCCCACTTAACATAGCCCAAGCTGCAGAATCACTTGTGAATATTGCAACAATGAATACCACAGCAAATACACATATTATAATTTTTATAACTTGTATGATTCCTTTGATTGGTCTACTCTTAGAAAACTCTTTAGTTCTATATATTTGTTGTATTGAATCTAATATCTTAAATAAAGTTAAAGTAAGTATAAGCAGGATATATGCATATACAATACTCTGTATTATCTCCCTTGATTCAAATGAATTAGAGAATATGTATATTATAATTGCTGGAGCTATATGTGATATATTATGAAATACTTTTTTCTCATATAATATTTCATCAAAGACATTATCTGTTTTATTAACTATTTTCTGGATGATATTAAGTATAATATATTTGGTTATTTTCTGGACTATAATACAAATCAATAAAATTATAATTATAGATATAGCAACGCTTACCCATCGATTATATATATCATATCTCTCTAACAACATACCAATACGGTTTACCATTCTTATTTACCTCTCTAACTTAATCGGATTATCATAACAATCATAATCATGCCGTTTTTCTATAGCATAAAAATTATAGCATATAAATAAAAATTTTTCTATTTTATTTTTCACACATTAGGACACCTAGACATACTATATACTAGGACAAGATAATAAAAGGAGGTTAGAATAAATGGCTGACGGTTATGGTTTCCATCATGATCTTGGTAGATTAATAGGTCAAACAGTTACTATTTTTACAACAAGTGGAGGCGCATCAGGTTGTGGTTTTACTGGTATAGTTCTTGCTTGTACAGAGTGCTTTATTAAGTTATTAACTTGCCCAGGTGGAGCTCCTACTTATCCAATTCAAGGACCATGTGCTGCATGTTGTGGTCAAGGTTGCAACACTTGTAAAACTAATCTTAGTGGCTGCGGTTGCGGTTGCGGCGGCGGAAGCGGTTATGGCAGTGGTGGCGGTTGCTGTGGTTTTGGTTACAGTGGATATGGTTGCTACAATAATTTAGGATCTGTTACTTTAATACCTTGTGACAAGATTGCATCTTTCGTACAAAACGCAGTTCAATAGTAATAGAAAAAAAGCAGGGGAATCCCTGCTTTCTTCATATAATAATATTTATTATAAATATATATGAGTATACAACTCTCTATCAGTAATAATTATACTAACATTCTAATATAATTAATCACATAGATTTCTTCTCTCTATAGTTAAACTATAGAGTACAATATGGTGATTAATATGGTTGATAATATATTCTCAGATAACTTGAAAAAGTTCCTTTATAAGACAGTTACGATTCACACTGTTGGGTGTAATGATAATAGCGTTGATTTTACCGGAACACTTGCAGCAATCCATGAAGATTACGTTACATTAATCCTAACGCTAGGGGTAATAAAAAAGCATGACGAATCACCAAAAAATATGATTAATTTCAATAGAACCTTTAATAACTCTCCCCCTTGTTTGTATAAACCTGGCTCTATTGCCGATATTCCCATTTCCAAAATAGCAGCAATAATTCATTATCCAGTATAATCAACGTATCCTTACCCCATATATTCATTTTTTATCTAAAATTTCTCTCTCACTTTTCTTAAGTTTACTATAGACAAGCATATATGATTTATCAATCAATTCTGTAATCATAGAATCAGGTAAACTACCATCTATAATAACCGTATTCCAATGTTTTTTATTCATATGATACCCTGGTATGATAGCTTCAAAATTATCTCTAAGGTAAAGAGCCTCGCTAGGGTCACTTTTCAAGTTAACCCTAAGCTCATCATTACCACTGTTGAAAAGACCAAACATCTTGTTGCATACCTTAAATACTGGTACATCGTCCCCGAAAGGATAATCTTCATAAGCACCTGGTTTACTTAGTATATATTTTTTCACTTCATCACGTGTCAACATATTATTCCTCCATATCGTTTTTCTTTTACTCGATTTCTCTTACCATATCTTTTACATATTTCCTATTCATAGTCTTCTTTTTCTTCCTATTTTCTTTTGTTTCAAATATGATATCCATATCATAATCTTCTGGATATAGATCTTTACTATCTAAGAATGGTGATAACCTTTTAATCTGAACCAACATCTTTTTATTCCTTACCATCACTCCGACTTCGCCTTTTTTATTTACCTTCTCATAGACTACTCCTTTTTGTTTAACAGTATGGACATAGACTACATCTCCAATATTATATTCTACTATAGATTTCTTATTCTCCTCAGTCAGTTTTTGTCTATCTAAGGATTTTGGACGTTTTGCTTTTGTATAGTAGTTTACTTTTAATTTTTCCTTGTTGGTTTGTTCATTGGATAGTAATGATTTGTAATTCTTTTCTTCATTATAAGTTATTTTATGTGCTCTTTCAATAACATCTGTTTTCATACCTAGTCTAAGGGCTATTATAAAAGCATTACTTTCTCCAGCTTCTCCTATCACTAATTTGTACATAGGTTTTAATGTTGCTATATCAAATGTCATTCTTCCATTGTTGAATCCTTCATGTTCTGTTGCAAATGTTTTAACTTTGCTATAGTGGGATGTAGCTATAATTGTTGATCCTCTATCATATAGTTCCTCTAGTACAGATACTGCTAACCCTTCTCCTTCAGCCGGGTCTGTTCCTGCACCTAACTCATCTAGTATTATTAATGTGTATTTAGTGGCAGCCTTCATTATCTCTATTATATTCTTAACATGTGCCGAAAAGGTACTAAGAGACTGTTCTATACTCTGACCATCACCAATATCAACTAATATATCACTATATATTGAGAATTCGCTTCCCTCTTGGACTGGAACATGTAATCCAGATTGTATCATTGCTGTAAATAATCCTATAGTCTTAAGTGCTACTGTCTTACCTCCCGTGTTAGGTCCTGTTATCACTAATGCACTATAGTCATTGCCTACTTCAAAATCTAGTGGAACTACATCATTTCCAAGCATTGGATGTTTACCACCATTAATCTTGATATAACCATCAAAATTCACATTAGCACTTCTCCCATTGATACTTTTACTGTACTTGCCTTTTGCAAATACATAATCATAGTAAGCCATGGTTTCTATACTAATGTTTAATTCTCTGCTATAAGATTCAACCATATAAGTCAAGTATATTAGAATCTGATATTCTTCCTTTTCCTCATCTATTTTCAGTAGATCCAGTTCACTTTGTAATTTTCTTACCGCCTGGGGTTCTATAAATAATGTGGAACCTGTAGAGGATTTATCAATTACACTACCAGCTATATTATTTCTATATTCACTTTTTACAGCTATGACATGTCTTCCGTTTTTAATGCTAACTATATTTTCCTGTAGATATTTTCTATGAGCAGGGGATTTTATTATATCATCCAATTTCACCTTCACTCTATTTTCTGCAATATATATTTTTTTCCTTATTTTTTCTAGTTGAGTACTGGCTTTATCTACGACACGACCATTATCTATACATCTATCTATTTCTTCAATGACGTCACTTAGTTCAAACATGGAAAAAGCATAATTACTTATTGTAGGTGCAATATACTTCCTTTCTTCCATGAATCTTTTCAACTTTTTGGTACTACGAAGCAATCCTAAGATACTTTGTAAATCCTCTGGATTGAGAGCCGTTCCTTTTCCCAACTTTTCTATGACATTTTCAATACCTACAAGATTCTGAATAGGTACTGCTGAACTTTTATCCATGATACTTCTTGCTTCTGTTGTTTCAATCAATTGATTCTTAACCCTGTCTATATCATCGCTGGGGTTTAATTCATCAATCAACTTCTTACCTAATTCTGATACTGCTAACTCTCTTACATTTTCTTTTATTTTATTATATTCTAATAGCTCTAAAGCTTTTATATTCAACGGTATTACCTCCATTTGTCTATGTTAAAGTTTATTATTGATTTCAAGTTCCATAAAATTATTTATTTTTAAATTAAAAAAGCTGAAAATGAACATAATCATTTTCAGCCATAATTACACAAATATTTTATATATGAAACGTATATAAATATGATAATTACAGTATATAAATGTTCTATTAAAAAATCTAATAATAAGTACAATTATTAAACCTATCATATAGGTATAATCAATACTTACTAAGGCATATCAAAAAAGCATAATAATTCTACCAAAAAGTAAGATTATTATAATTTTATCATGCCGCTATTAAATTAGATTAGTTAAAGAACACCTTCGCCATAAACGTACCTCTCACATTCATATACTTAAATTATCTAATTTCATATTACTAGATAATCTAGTCTTTGTCAATGGATAATTATTTTTAGGAGTTTTCTTTAAATATATTCAGGTAAGTCAGAAAAAATATTTTGTTCTGACTTGGCGTTTGCAAAATAGTATATGTATATGTTACGCCAGCTACTTGCTCGTCCTGAGCAAAAAGCTGGGTTCGGCGTCCTGCCTCACTACTCCACATATACATATACTATTTTGCCCCTAGTAACTTAGAAATTATCACAAAACACTTTTTCTTCTATATAGTAAACTAGTAGCTATTTCAGTTTTATTTAATTATATTTTTTAAAAAAACTTAAATATATCTATTATTATGGGAATAAATATTTCTTTAAATATTTATTTAATCTTCCTAACATAACGATCAAATAGCTGATTATATATGTTAGTATGACTCTTGCTATTACTTTGATGATTGTATTTATTTCTTTTGGAATGATATCATTAACTATATTGCCTAGAACCAGCATATGCACTAAGTAGATGCCGAATGTTGCATTACTCATTGAAACAATTAGTTTTTTCATATTTACTGGTATTATATTATCAAAGTTCTTATATCTAAAGAAAACAAACACTCCTATGGTGATGAAAAAAGTTGTAATCATGAAATGATTGTAAAATTGTTCGTTGAGTTTAGTTTTTCCTATGCTAGTAGAGTATATTAGTATGGGGATAAGTATAAAACTTAATCCAGCAATAAAATAAATGATTCCCCTTATTTTTTTAGTTATCTCAATTTTATTAAGATAGTAACCAAGAACAAAATAACCTATAAATCCACCAACCAATGGTATATCTAATATTCTGATATAAGAAGATCTTTCATGTAGGATACAAGTATATATACTGTGATATGTATAACTCCCTATAGTTGATATAAACCACAAAATTAGCAGGTATCTGATTTCTTTGATATTAGAATGTTTTATAATCTTTCTCAGAAAGGGAGTAATCAAGTAAATGGTTATAATAACATATATAAACCAAAGATGATAATATGCTCTATCAAAAATTATATCAGTCAATAATATTTTAGGATATGTAATAATTTCAGGCTTGTCCATTTCTATAAAATAATGTTTGGCAATTGAATATATGATAGACCATACGATTAATGGAATACCTATCTTTCCTATTCTTTTTTTTAGAAAATCTGATGTACTCTCATTGTTTTTAGGGTTCAGCAATAGAACTCCACTCATCATAAAAAATACTGGTACACCCCATCTAGAAATTGAATTGAATATATTCGATACCCACCACTCAAAACTTCCAATATCCTTCACTTTGATTATATCCATTGCCGTTACATGAATTGTAATAACTGCAAATATAGCTAAAACACGTAATATATCCAAATACAGAATTCTATTTTCCACCTGTTGCTTATTCAAATAATCTTCCTCTCTAAAATTATAGTTATAAAATAGTTCACAATTATGATATTGAAAATTCTCCAATCCTATCTGCACTACCCCAATGATGATCATTGAAGAAATACGAGATAGTACCAATTATTGTAAATACCATTCCTAATGGTCGATAAATCAAAACCTCAAATGGTAAAAACAATATTATCTTAACATAATCCACCTTGGAGTATACAAAACCATAGTGGGCACTTACTGTTAAGCATAATATATCTTGTGAAATAGCAATAAGGGTTGTTATCATAAAAAGAATGATCAGCATATAAGTATTGATTCCCTGTATTGCCATATCGAGAGCTATAAAAATAGTAGAAAAAGCAGTTAAAGTCCCTATGATGAATGAATCTAGTAAAAAATAATAAGAAACTATTCTATTAAAACCCTTGAATAGCAAATCCCAATATTCCACTACACAATCAATAAAGGCTCTTTGCCATCTTAATCTCTGTTTATATAGACCTCTTAGATTAGCAGGGCATTCAGTATAACAAATTGCTTCTGGAATGTATAATAAACGAAGTTTTTTTGTACTCTTATTTATATATTTCTGTAATTTTAGAGTTATATCCATATCTTCCCCTACTGTACTTCTATATCCATCAATCTCAAGTAAAATACTTTTTCTAAATGCTCCAAAAGCACCAGCAATAACTATCATGGATCCAAATTTAGCTTGAGTTATTTTTCTTATAAAAAAACTATCTAGATATTGTAGGACTTGACACCTAATAAGAGGCTTAATTCCAAAATTAGGTAATATTTTCCCTTTTTCTTTTTTGATTCCTTGAGCAATATGCACTGTACCACCTGCTGCTATAACACTTTCATCTTCAAATTCATTGTTAATATAATTCAGGGAGTCTTTTTTTAACATGCTGTCTGCATCAATGGATATTAAAATCTCATTATGTGCATACTCAATTCCAGCGTTTAAAGAATCTGCTTTTCCACCATTTTCTTTATCTATAACATATATATTTGGATATTTTTTTGATTGTAAAACATTATGAATTATTTTATGTGATAATTGATTTGATTTCGTTCTTTCGGTTACTTCCAAATCAAGATATGTACGTAGAATCTGTAAGGTATTATCAGAAGAACCGTCGTTTATTATAATCGTCTCATAATTACTGTACTCTAAATTAAATACTGCATCAATGCAATTCTTAATCACTAGTTCCTCATTGTATGCAGGTATCAATATAGAGATTCCTTGTTCTTTGTTTTCCATTCTTTCCTCTTTTGATTTTTTATCATTCCACATAGTTTGTATGGGAACAATGAAATACAATATTTGAAAAATTACATATATACAAAATATAATCGTGGCAAATATCGTCACCCTCTCACCTCTTCTATTCTTTTATTTGATATTACTGTAGCCAAAACAAAAATATATATTTTATATTTGCTATTAGCAATAGAGCTAATACATAGAAATTATAATCATTTTCACTTTTTTGTCAATTTTTTATATTATTATATAATTTAAAGGTTTAATGCTTTTATTGTTATATGTTACAATTTTAACAATCCTATACATGCTAATTTTATGTATTATTATTATATAAAAAATTATTTCTTTATACTTCATATAAACTTATCACTATATTTTTTTAAATTGACTTATATTTTTTCTTATATAATGATTAATTTATATTTTTTAGGACAAGGTGTAACCATATTAATGGTACAAGCATATATTATAGTAGAACAAGCTCTAAAGGAGGTTTGACATGAAACGTTATAGTAAATATGATTATGATTGCGACTATGACTACGATTATGATTGGGATTACGATTGTGATGATGATTATGATTGGGGTAAAAAATGTTGCCATTGTAAACCAAAATATGAAGAGTATATATGTAAGTGCTATTGTATATGCAAAAAACGTAAACCTAGAAAAAAACATCATTGTTGTTACTAATTAATAATTTTATATGAATCATCCTGTAAAAAAAATAGTTCTGTTTATCAGAACTATTTTTCTGTGTAGCTATTTAATTACATTACTCAAAAATCTTAAATTCTTTGATACTAGCCCAACAATCATCTTCTAAACCTGTAATAGTTATTCTAACGTATCTTGCATTTGCTGTAAAATTATCTTCCTGTATTTGGATATTTGAAGTATTGTTGGTTTTATCTACTACATTGACCCAATCACTGTCATTAGTAGAGACATCTATTTTATATTTATATACTACTCCGCCATATTCCCATACAACTTGTGTCTTAGCAATATTATAATTATCTCCCAGATCTACTTTCCACCAATGATTATTATCACCATTGCTAGCACACCATCTAGTAGACATATTTCCATCATTGGCTTTACAAGGATAATTTTTATGGAAGATATTTTGTTCACTACTAGCACTGCAGTGTTTACCAAGAGCCAAATTTTGTTGTATAGGGTCTGAAGTAGTAAAATAATCACTTGCTTCAATTCTATATGTATCGTCATATGCTAAAATGAACTTATATCGTCTATTTGCTCTATATCTGTCTTTATTATCAACAATGATATCTTTTGGGTCAAAAGTAATTGTTCCTTCTCCATCTGTAATTCCTAAGTCAGGTAATTTTGCCCACCAAATTGACACTGGGTTACCATCTGGAGTCTCACCCTCTTCGTATAATCCTATCCAATCATCTGTATGTGTTGGATCATTGCTCTCAGTAATTGTTATATCAATTGTTTCATCAAGTGCAAATGTATCTTTTGAAAGGATTAGGGTAGCAGGAGTTATATCAAAACCGCTACTTGCTTGAATATCATATGTGTCATCGTATGCAAAAATAAATTTGTATCTTTGTCCACTATGATATCTACTTCTTTTATCAGATGGAATATTTGCTGGGTCAAAGGTGAATGTACCATTATCACTTGTGATGCCTAATTGAGGTAATGTTCTCCACCATATTGAACTTGGGTCACCATCTGGTGTTTCATTTTCTTCATATAATCCTATCCAGTCTTCATTACCTGGAGTTTTTCTTCCATTATTCAATGTAACTTCTATTGTTCCATTAATATTTACTGCACTTTGTGATAGAGTTAAAGTGGGTCTTACTGCAATCCCTTTTAATGGCTCTAAACTCTCTTTGCCAAATGAATCTAATGCTGTAACTATGATTTCATGCTCCACATTGCTGGATAATCCATCTATATCAAATGATAGTTTATCTGGCATAGGATAATTATAGAACTCTGAAAAAGCTAGAACCTCTTTCTCAATGTTGCCATTTGCTTTATTCACTGCCTGAATTTTATAAGAATGGACCATATCTTCATCTTTGGCTTGGTCAAATGTAATTCTTACAGTATCTGGCTGTATATAATTGAGTTCAAGTTGAGCTATATCTTCAAAGTATGGATTTTCACTACTATCTGCACGATTGTCTGTGTATATGTATTTTGTTTTATCTGATGGATCTTCAATTACCCAATCATCTTTTATTACTCTGTCATTATAGAAATCCATACGTTTTAAAGTTACCTTATTAGTGGTTTTATCAACATTCATCAATAATCCCTCACTGAACTCTTTACCCCCAGGTGGTACACTCCCTTGTATTTTTCCTCTTTCTAATTCCATATAGTTTGTAGAAGCTGTACCTATTGAAGTAAAATCTCTTTGATGAATTGATCTTTCATCATCTATTGCATAATGGGAATGACCTGAAAAAGTTATTACCTGTGGATAATCGTCCAATACATCATATAATGCAGGATTTCCCCATTCATGGCTTCCGTATACAGTATTAGAAATATGCTGATGTACTGTGACAAAAATAGGTTTTAATGGATCATCAGCAACAGACATTTCTAGTTGTTCTCTTAGCCATACTTTCAATGAATCGGTGAATTTTCCATGTGTTTCTCTTCCTTCTGTACTTACTTGTATAAAATGATATCCTTCTAATATTTTATGAGAATGTATTTTTTCACCTGTCTTACTTTCAAATCTATCTTGTGCATGAACAGGTAATAATCCATTCCAATAATCATGATTACCCATCACCCATAATCTTAATGCATCTTGAGGAGCATACTGATTATAAACTTCCATAAAATTATCGTATTCACTACTATGTCCAGCATCTGTAAAGTCACCAGCTATAAGTATTCCATCCATATTGGTCAATAGTTCCTCTGATCTAGTTAATACTTTCTTGAATTTTTCTTTCGCTATTGAATCTCCAATATGTACGTCACTCACTACTAGTACTTCTAAATCGCCAACACCATCTCTGATATCGTCTACTAGGGTGATATTAACACTTGCATCTATAGGATATCCTCCTATATCATCATTGAATAGAACAAGTTTATATCTAGCAGAAGGTCTGAACCTGTCACTGCCGATACTGGATAAATCTAATGTAAATGTTCCATTACCATTATTAACGCCTACCTCTGACAAATACTTCCACCAAATTGATGTTGGGTCACCGTCTGGTGTTACATCAATCTCATATAATCCAACCCAAGCATCATCTCTAAGGCTTCCATTTTCTATTGTAACTTCTAGCGAACTGTTTAGTGTAACATTAGTCTTAGATACCGTAATTGATGGTATACCCTGTGCTGTAGATTTAATAGGATTAAATACCATAGTTGCCATCATGGCAGCAATTAAAATTGTAGCAAATGATTTACTGAATACTTTTTTTAACATATGTGCTCCTCCTTTTTATCTTAAGAATTGTAAACACCAAACAAATACAACTCTTTTTTAATAAAATATGTTAATACAAGTATAATATTACACATATTCACTTATAATATACCATAAAACCAACTTATTACACAAGTATACAAACATCAAACAATATTATATTTAGTTAAATAAGGAAATATATTACATTAAGAAAGTAAATTAATAGAAACAGACAAAAAAAGAATAAAAACTCCAAGATTTAATTGGATATTTTTATTCTATATATTTTATCTTTATATTATTTTAATTATATATATTATTTTAAATTAATTATCTTCTTTGATATGCTCATGATCATGAAGGTGGTCCATGCAATATTCATGATAGCCATGGCATTTTGAACAATATCTGAATTCTAAGTTTTTGTCATCTAGTTCAGTTCTTCCACAAACAGTACATTTATGAACATACGCTTTTTTATTACTATTTAATCCTGCATTATATTGTTTTTTTCTATAATAACTGGTTGTGGTATTTCTTGTTCCAGTAATTATTTCTTTTCCAAAGAATATAAAGAAATTAATTAGTGCCATTATAGCTGCTAATCTGGCTGAAGAATCACCCATTAGTATTATATAAGCAAAATATGCCCAGTCCAACCATGCCAACCATTTTATCTTTACTGGTATAATAAAGAATAATAATACTTGGTAGTCTGGATATAGTCTAGCAAATGCCAAGAACAATGATAAATTAATATAGAAGGAACTGAATACTGGTGTATCTGTTATGAATGCTCCTACTATAGCTCCTATGACTCCTAATAAATAATAGATATTGAACTTGAAGCTTCCCCATTCATGCTCTAGAGTACTGCCAATCATATAGTAAAAGTATAATACGAATACTAAGAAGAACATACTGGTGGTAGGTGGAAAGAATACAAAAGTAACTAGTCTCCATATTTCACCTTGTTTTATTAGTTGTGGTATTAGTGCTAAGTTTATTGTTGTTTGCATGGGAGCAAAATTCATAAAGATATATACAAAAGCGTTACATAATACTATATATAACATTAGATTTCTTATTGCAAATCTACCTAGTTTTCTTTCTAATCTATTTAGAAATTTCATTGAATACCTCCTTGCCTTATTTATATTTTAGTCAATATATATGTAATTTATTATGTATTTAATGTAATATGATAAATTACATAATTATAGTAATTTTACTCCTTTGTTAATGGGAAGTCAAATAAAAAATTGGATGTAAGAGATATTAGTGCAAGTGAGTCAGAAGAAGTTTTTTGTTCTGACTTGGTTATTGCAAAATAGTATATGTATATGTTTCGCCAGCTACTTGCTCGTCCTGATCTCAATAAATAATAATGGACATCGAGTCCATCATTATTTCTGACAGTCCAGTAGGGCTGTCAGATTAAAAGCTGGGTTCGGCGTCCTGCCTCACTACTCCACATATACATATACTATTTTGCTTTAAGTATCCGTCAATGTAATTACAAAACACTTTTTCTTCTTTATTATATAACTGATGGCTATCACTTGTTATCATTTTCATTAGAGATAAATACACAATTGAAAAAAAACAATATAAAGCTCTAGGATACCTGTTAGATAATTAGCTAACAGGTATCCTAGAGCTTAAACAGTAACTCCTAAAGATTATATTTTGCTTATTTTACTAAAAGTATTTTTTAGGGTACTGTACAGTTCATGGTAGACTTCATATGTTTTGTTGTACTGTTTTACATTTTCTTTTATAGGTTTTATTGTATTGGTGACTTTAATTAATTTGTTGCATACTTGTTCAACAGTATCGTATTTGCCTGTTGCTACACATCCTAGTATAGCACCTCCTAAGGCAGGTCCTTGATTGGTGTTAATGGTATTGATGTTGCAATCAAAGATATCGGCTAGTATTTGTCGCCATAGATCACTTTTGGCTCCGCCACCTGATACTCGGACTTCTTTAATTGGTACACCTAGTTCTTTAAGTATTTCAAGGGAATCTCTTAGTCCGAAGGATACACCTTCTAGGATAGCTCTTGTCATATGCGCTCTTGTGTGTGTGATGGTGAGACCGACAAAGCATCCTCTTGCGTCTGGGTCAGGATAAGGGGTTCTTTCTCCCATTAGATATGGTAGAAATATAAGTCCATTGCTTCCTGGTTCTATTTTGGTGGCTTCTTTTAATAATTCGTCAAAGGATATATTTTTGTTAACTTCTTCTACCCACCATTTTAGGCATGAAGCTGCTGAAAGCATAACTCCCATGCTGTGATATTTGTTATTGGCGTGACAAAATGAATGTACTCTAGCTTCATCGTCAACAGCAAACTTATCGTGGGCTGCAAAAACAACTCCTGAGGTACCTAATGCCACTGAGATTGTACCTTCTTCTACAACTCCAGTCCCTACTGCTCCTGCTGCTTGGTCACCAGCACCAGCGGCTACGACTATATCTGAAGTGATACCTATTTCTTTTTTTAGGTCGTCTTTTAAATTACCTACGCTATTAGATGATTCGTATAGTTTTGGGAGCATTTCTTCCTTGATACTTAAGAAATCAAGAACTTCTTTTGACCATGTTCGATTTTTTACGTCTACTAGTAGCATACCTGATGCATCAGAGACATCAGTTGAGAAATTTCCTGTAAGTTTATAATTTATATAATCTTTTGGTAACATGATCTTATTTATTTTATTGAATATTTCAGGTTCATTTTTCTTGACCCATAGGATTTTAGGGGCTGTAAATCCTGTTAAGGCTTTGTTAGCTGTCAAGTCTCTTAATTTATCTTTTCCAAAGTGTTCGGTTATCTCGTCACATTCTTTTTGTGTTCTTTGGTCACACCATAATAGTGCTGGTCTGAGAACATTATCATTTTCATCTAATATAACAAGCCCATGCATTTGTCCGCTAAGACCTATGGACTCTATTTCATCTACTTCAACATCTATCTTATCAACAATTTCTTTCAGTGCTTCTTTTGTAGCAGACCACCAATCTTTTGGATTTTGTTCTGCATAGTTTAATTGGGGATAATATATAGGATAATCCCTTACGCTTTCGCCTAATATATGCCCATTTTCATCAACAGCGATAAGTTTAACCGAAGATGTACCAAGGTCTATGCCTAAAAACATTATAAATCACTCCTCTGTTGTTTTGATAATCTTATTTATAACGTTGTAGCTCCTGTCCTGATTAATTGATAGACTGGCAATAAACCAGCTCCAAGTATTGATGCACGTCCCTTTAATAATGAATAACCAATTATAGATTCTTCAATTGTATATAGTATACTTTCTCTATTAATATACTCTACCAAGTTCTTTTCATATAAATTATGATACTTGCTTATTTTTCCTCCTATGATTATCTTTTCTGGAGACAGAGTAAGTATAATATTTTCTATACCCACAGCCAAATATCTGATGTAATCATTAAAGACTTCACATGCTATAGGGTCTTTTTCTTCGATTCTTGATATGAGCTGACTTACTGTACTAACTTTTGTAGTTGCTTTATCATTATATTTTTTTAATAAAGCTGTTTCTGAAGCATACATTTCCCAACAGCCAGTACGACCACAGTTACACTTTATATGGTCATCAGTGATTCTCATATGTCCAAATTCTCCAGCTCTTTTGTTTGTACTTTTATATAGTGTGTTCTGAATGATTATTCCTGTACCGATACCTTCTGTGATTGATACGAAAACCATATTGTTATAATGTGATGATATACCTAGCTCCGATTCACCTATAGCGGCAACATTAGCTTCATTTTCTATATATATGGGGAACCCAAAAAACTTCTCATAGGGTCCAAAGTCAAATCCTTTTACATTTATATTTGGTGCATTTTCTAAAATCAGATTTTCTTCATCTACTATTCCAGGTAAAGAGAATCCAATACCTAATATTTTATTTCTATCAATTTTATTTTCTATAATTATGGATTCAATAATTTCCTTTGTTATTGATAAAATCTTGTCAAATGAGCAAGAAGCATTATATTCTGTCGATTTTTCAACTAAAATCTTTGCATCAAGATTCATTAAGGCTATACTGATTCTCTTAGGAGATATGTTTATTCCAAAACTTAATCTGGATTCAGGTACAAATCTTATTAGAACTGGTTTCCTGCCTCCTGAAGATTCAGCTACGCCGCCTTCCTTGATTATACCTATCTCTATTAACTCATTGACTTTAGAGATTACTGTAGGAATACTTGTACCTAATTCTTTTGCAATATCCTTGATTGTTATCTCTTTTTTCTCTCTTATCAATTTCAGTATTCTAGCTCTATTGGTTTCTTTAATTATTTGTTGATTTATTGTATTAAGCAATATCATATAATCACCATCTTTGTTATCTTTATTGTATGCTATGATTAATAAAAACAGTTAAGTATGACTATCCCTACAAAATAGTATAATTAACATTTATTATCCTGTAGTGAATATAGTCATACTTACTTCTTTGATTTAATCTTGTTATATGATTATAACATACTTATAATATTAAGATATATGTTTATGCATTATAGATATAATCATTGACTATAGTTTCTAATAGTTCTTGGCGACCAGATTCATTAACGATTTGATCATTTTCAAGAGCATACTCTGCCAACTCTTTCAAACCAACTTTGCCATCTACGATATCTTTTCCAATACCTTGTGTATAACTCTTGTATCTCTTATCAACATATTCTTCAAGAGCATTTTCTTCTAATAGTTTAGCTGCTGCTAACAGACCTTTTGCAAAATTATCCATTCCAGCGATATAACCGTATAATAAATCATCCAACTCAAATGAACCTCTTCTTAATTTGGAATCAAAATTCAATCCTCCAGGAGCGATTCCTCCATTTTTAAGTACTTCATACATAGCTAAAGTACTATCGTAGATATTAGTTGGGAATTGATCAGTATCCCATCCAAGTAGCATATCACCTTGATTTGCATCAATGCTTCCAAGTACATCATTAATTCTACAAGTATGAAGTTCATGTTGGAAAGTGTGTCCTGCCAAGGTTGCATGATTAGCTTCTATATTCATCTTGAAATATCCATCTAAGTTATATTTTCTTAAAAACGCAAGTACTGTAGCAGTATCAAAATCATATTGATGCTTTGTAGGCTCTTTTGGTTTAGGCTCAATTAAGAATTGTCCAGTGAATCCTATTTCCTCGGCGTAATCAACAGCCATTTTTAAGAATCTGGCTAAATTGTCAAGTTCTAATCCCATATCAGTGTTGAGTAGTGTTTCGTATCCTTCACGTCCACCCCAGAAAACATAATTCTCTGCACCAAGACGTTTTGCTACTTCTAGCATCTTTTTAACTTTTGCTGCACAATAAGCAAATACATCTGCATTACATGAAGTTGCAGCTCCGTGTACGAATCTTGGATGGCTAAACATGTTAGATGTAGCCCATAATAGTTTTACACCTGTTTCTTGTTGAAGTTTTTCTAGGTAATCCACCATTTCATCAAGATTATCCAATGTTTCTTGTAAAGTTTTTCCTTCTGGAGCAACATCTACATCATGAAAACAATAATACTCCATCCCAAGGATCTCCATTAATTCAAAACCTGCTTTAGCTCTCTCTTTAGCAAGTTCCATTCCTTCTAATCCATCCCATGCTCTAACATACGTTCCTAATCCGAATGGATCTGAACCATTTGCTGCTAGAGTGTGCCAATAGCTCATAGCAAATCTAAGATGCTCTTTCATTGGTTTACCAGCAATTACTTCATCCTTATTATAATACTTGAATGATAATGGATTCTTAGATTTTGGTCCTTCATATTTTACATTTTCTACATTGAAATAGCTCATTTTCATTTCTCCTTTTTTATGTTTTATAGTTTTTAAAATCACTTTAAAAAGTTCCCAAAAAAATATAATTGAATTGTCTTTTTTAATTTAAGTAAATTATAGCATATCAAAAAAACTTTTTCAACCCATATTAAAAAGTTTTTAGGGGACTATCCTTTAATACGTTTTGAATGTTAATATGTCCCCTATATTTACCTTGATTTCCTTCACTAATATCCTAATTCCTCGTCTACAATTAACACTTTCAATCTATCTTTATCTTTTTGACCTTGTATGATTGTAAGGTAATTGCATATTCTCTCGCTAGATGTACAATCCACACATTTCTTCAAATAAACACAAGGTGGTTTATAGTCTGCTCTTATTGCATTATTGGGAGCAGCTATATTCTTGGCTCTGTTTATTGCTTCATCAAGAGTACTAACTACTTTGTTAACACCAATAACTAGAATTACTTTGTCAGGTCCGTACATAATAGCTGCAACTCTATTACCACTATGATCAATATTTACAATCTGCCCGTCCATTGAAACAGCATTGCTTCCACATATGTACCAATCTGCAGTAAGGGATTCCTTCTTGAACTCCTTGATTTGCTCTTCGCTTTTTGCTGATGACTTATCTATAACTTCATTTCCTCTATTACTCAGTTGATTAATCACATCTAATTGTTCTAGAGTATTGGAATGTCCAACTCCAACAGAACCTTTTAGTGGTATTAATTCTAAAATTCTCTGGTTCGTCTCTTCTATTGTATTATAAAATTCTGCCTTAATATTTCTTTGCTTAAAATTATCAATGATTACTTCTTTTGTTACATTGTCCATTTTAACCTTCCCCCTAAGCATTATTTTATAAATTTATACATTTCATTTAAAAATCAAATTGTTATATTTTCTTCAACTGATTATTAATAAAAGAATTCGCCTCCTATTCATCCTTCCAATTATTATTGTATAGGTAACAATAAATTATATCTTCCCATTTTCCATTAATCAGCATGTAATTTTTTATTAAATTATTTCCCACAAAACCTGCTTTTCTCATAACGTTACCGCTTTTTTCATTGCTCTTACTATAGCCTCCGCTTATTCTCATAAGATTAAGCTCTCGAAACACATAATCCGTACCTAATTTCACAGCCTCTGTCATATAACCTTTACCTTGTTCATGCTCATCCATACTATAACCAATTTCACATGAACACATAGGTTTTTTCATGATAAACTCAAAATTCAATTCTCCAATAACTCTTTTATTATCTTCTTTTCTAAAAATGAATAGTCTTATAGCTTTACCTTCTTCAGCATCTTTTAGACTTCTCTGATTTAATTTTTCCCATCGTTCTCTTGTATAATATCTGTCATTATGTTCCGGTTCAAATGGAGCCAAGTAATCTTTGTTCCTCAAATGATATTTATATACTTCATCTGTGTCATTCTTTTCAGCTAACCTAAGTATTATCCTATCACTTGCTATGTACGGTTTTTTATACATTACTGCTTTCGCCTCCTTACATATAATTATAACATATTAACATTAAATATGATATAAAAACAAATATTATATCAATACTTAATTTGCTATATAATTTTCAATATGTTAAGAGACAATAATGTTATAACAAAAAGGAACTGCTCACAATACATTTTATAAAAGATGACCTAGTAAAACAGCTAATCAATATCTATCTTACTGGCAATTAATTATCTAAAAAATGTATTATGAGACAGCCCCTTTTTATTGATTTATTATTTCAATAAAGTTTCAGGATCAAAGTATTCTAGATTTAATCCTGTTGCTACATTATCATAAGTTACCTTTCCATCATAAGTATTAAGACCTAATAATAATCTCTTATCTTCAAGTAGAGCTTCTTTCACACCTTTATTAGCCATTTTTACAAGGTATGGAAGAGTTACACCTGTTAAAGCATAAGTAGAAGTTCTTGGAACAGCTCCTGGCATATTGGCAACACTATAATGAATGACTCCGTGTCTTTCATAACATGGATTGTCATGAGTAGTTATATGATCTATAGTTTCTATAGAACCACCTTGGTCAATAGCTACATCAACTATAACAGAACCTTTCTTCATTGTCTTAACCATATCTTCTTTTACTATCTTAGGAGCTTTTGCACCTTTTACAAGTACAGCACCAATCAATAAATCGGCTCTTTTAACCATTTGGCAGATATTATAATCGTTACAGATAAGTGTTGAAACTCTTCCACCAAATATATCATCTAATTGTGCAAGACGATGAGCATTGATATCAAGTATTGTTACTCTAGCACCAAGACCTAAAGCCATTTTTGCAGCATTGGTACCAACGATTCCTCCACCTATAATAACAACTTCTGCTGGTAAAACTCCTGGAACACCACCAAGTAGAACACCCATTCCACCATTATACTTTTGAAGTAAATGTGCACCAACTTGTGTTGACATTCTTCCTGCTACTTCGCTCATAGGAACCAATAATGGTAAAGAACCGTCTTTTTCTTCAACAGTTTCATAAGCTATACCAGTAACTTTTTTCTTAAGTAAAGCTTTAGTAAGAGGCTCATTAGGAGCAAGATGTAGATATGTATATAGTGTTTGACCTTCTTTGAATAGGTCATATTCACATTCTAAAGGCTCTTTTACTTTTACTATGATATCTGCTGTATCGAATATATCAGTATTCTTTTCTTTTATAACCCCACCAGCTTCAACATATTCTTCATCAGTTATACCACTTCCAAGTCCTGCCTTAGTTTCAACATATACTGTGTGACCATTTTTTACTAGAGCACTTACACCTGCAGGAGTTAATCCTACTCTGTTTTCATTGTTTTTAATTTCTTTTAATACACCTATAATCATAAATTTCCTCCTCCTTAAATAATTTATATATACTATACAGTATGATAGCTTTAATCGGTATTAGCTAAGAACTGTATACTACCAACAGGATACTAATGAATATTTCTATTTGGACGTCTCCATTGATGGAATGATTGAGTGTGAATTCTTGACTGTGGATAAAACTACGTTTGTTTTAGTTTTTTTGATGCCTTCGATTGCTTTTATTTTATTCAATAGTTGCTCTAGAGAAAATGTATCCTTAGTAACAATCTTTAATGAATAGTCATATTCACCAGCTATATACAGACAATCGAGTATTTCATCTGTTTCTTGAATAAAGTTAATGAAATCATCAGTATACTTAGGTCTATCAATAGCAATGAACATGATTGCTGTCAATCTTTTATTCAGATAATTAGGGTTAATAATTGTTGTATATTGATCTATGATACCTCCGGATTCAAGTTTTTTCAGCCTATCACTTACAGCTGATATAGACAAATTGATCTGGGAGCTTATTTCTGAAACAGTGGATCTTGCATTTTTTTGCAATAATCTTAAAATACTAATATCAATCGAATCCATATAGCCCTCTTTTCTAATAATTATATTGGCAGTAACTCTTTTTTGCATTCTATTCCTTAAGTATAATATATTCACGTATTACAAACTGTATTAGTAATTTTTAAGTTCAGTCATGATACCTAACAAAATAATTCTTGTATATATGTATTTATACCTGAATAATTAATATGTGAAATGTCTTATAATGTCAGTATATACTATGGAAAACCATTTTTAAATATTTTTGATTTAATTCAGTAATATTTTTTGTGATTTAAATATTCATCTTTAATATTTTTTTCCATTTTTTTGATTGGCTTATTTATATTTATATTGATAATAAATTAACTAAGTAACATACACCAAATATGTAAACCAATTATATCAAAAGTTAAAAAATACATCTGTTAATTATTATTAATATACAGATGTATTTTCTTTTATTTAATAAAGCATTTATTCATTATTGCTTAACATTATTTCTTTGGCATTATATGTATTCCCCTTTTTTGAGTATCTAAGGCTGCTTCGTGTATAGCTTCTCCAAGAGTTGGATGAGCATGAATTGTCTTAATAACATCCATAGTCTTTAAACCATTTTGTATGGCTAAAACTCCTTCATGTATTAAATCAGATGCATGAGGTCCTAATATATGCATACCTAATATTGCATCGTCTTCTTCACGTGCAATAATCTTGACAAATCCTTCATCTTCTCCTAGAGCCATTGCTTTTCCATTAGCTGAAAACATGAATTTGCCAATTTTTACATTAATGTTTTCTTCTTTTGCTTGCTGTTCTGTCATACCTACACAAGCAATCTCCGGAAAAACAAATATACAGCTTGGTACCACTTGAGAACCTTCATCAGAGCCAACACCCATTATATGATCAACTACTTCAATTCCTTGATGAGAAGCCGCATGTGCAAGCATTATCTTACCGTTTACATCGCCTATAGCATATATTCCTTTTACAGATGTTTCATTATTTTCATCAACTTTGATACCCTTACTATCATAATCAATACCGATTTCAGTTAAACCTATATTTTCCAGATTAGGTTTTCTTCCCACTGCAACCAATACCTTATCTGCCTCTACTATCTTTTCTTTATTTTTGCTTTCATAACATACTTGCATTTTATTGTTATCACTAATAATCTTAGTGACTTTTGATTTAGTCATTATATCAATATTTTTTTTCTTCGCCATTGATTTAAAACGTTTTGAAACACCTATATCCACACCACTTAAAATATTAGGAAGAAACTCTATTACAGAAACTTGTGACCCAAAAGCATTGAAGATACTAGCGAATTCCATACCAACAACGCCACCGCCTATAATCACTAATTTTTCTGGTATCTCTTCACACTCCAATATTTCTTTGGTTGTAAGGACATTTGGTTCACAGATTCCATCAATAGGAGGTTTTACAGGCATTGAACCTGTTGCTATTATTATATTTTTTCCTTTTATAATCTCTGTATCGCCGTTTGTTTTGATAACTTCTACAGTTTGCTGGTCTTTTATTATACCTGTACCATCTAGTATCAAAATACCGTTATCATTCAATAACTTTTCAACACCACTGACTAATTTTTCTACTACGTCATCTTTCCTTTTTAGTACACTCTTATAATTGATGTTATAGCTCTCTATGTCGATACCAAATTCTTCACTTCTACCTAGGGTATTTATTATCTCAGCATTTCTATATAGAGCTTTTGTAGGTATACAGCCTCTATTAAGACAAGTGCCACCAAATCTATCCTTCTCGATTATACAAACTTTAGCACCAAGCTGAGCGGCTCTTATGGCTGCCACATAACCTCCAGGTCCACCACCTATTACAATAATATCCTTCATTGATTCACCTCCCATTTATTCAGATTATTTTGTGTAGCGCAATATTGGTTTTCTAGCTGCTGTAACTTCATCAAATCTTCTGATACAAGTTTTAAATGGAGCTTTTTTCAATTCCTCTGGATTACTAATGGACTCTTCTTTTATCTTGATAAGCGCCTCTATAAAACCATCCATATTTTCCTTGCTTTCAGTTTCTGTAGGCTCTATCATCAAAGCACTATCTATTATAAGTGGAAAATATATTGTAGGTGGATGATATCCATAATCCATAAGTCTCTTGGCAACATCCAATGTTGTTACGTGACCTTCATTTTCTCCTAATCCACCTAAAACAAATTCATGTTTACATACTTCATCAACTGGCAATATATAATCTTCTTTTAATCTTTCCTTCATATAATTAGCGTTAAGTACTGCTAACCTGCTTGCCTGTCTCAAGCCTTCTCCTCCCATAGTAAGAATATAGGTATAAGCTTTTACAAGCACTCCAAAATTACCATAGAAGTTTTTAACTGCTCCTATAGATGTCTCTATATCATTTTTAAGAGTATAATTGTCGCCTTCTTTATCTACTATTGGTCTTGGAAGGAATGGAGCTAATTCTTTAACCACACCAACTGGTCCACTTCCTGGTCCTCCTCCTCCATGAGGTGCTGAAAATGTCTTATGGAGATTAAGATGGACAATATCAAATCCCATATCCCCAGGGCGTGTTATTCCCATATTAGCGTTCATATTGGCACCATCATAATATAGTAACCCTCCTACCTCATGAACCAGCTCTGATATAGTGAGGATATCCTTTTCAAATAGACCAAGTGTATTAGGATTAGTAAGCATAAGTCCTGCAACATCTTCATCCAATACTTCTTTTAGCGCCTCTATATCTACAATTCCCTTATCATTTGATTTGATTTCAACAGATGTAAAACCTGCCATACTAGTACTGGCTGGATTAGTACCATGTGCAGAATCTGGGATAATGATCTTTTTCTTATTATGATTACCATTATAATCATGATATGCCTTAACTATCATAAGTCCTGTCAACTCTCCCTGAGCCCCTGCAGCAGGCTGTAAAGAAACTTTTGACATACCAGTTATCTCTTGTAGACTTTCTTGTAGGTTATACATTAGTTCCATTGCTCCCTGTACTGTGCTTTCTGGCTGCAATGGATGAAGTTTTGTGAACCCATCTAGGGAAGCCATATCTTCATTTATCTTTGGATTATATTTCATTGTACAAGAACCAAGAGGATAGAATCCAGTGTCTACACCAAAGTTTTTATTAGATAACAATGTAAAATGACGTATTACATCTACTTCACTTACTTGTGGCAGCTGTGCATCTTCTTTTCTAAGAAATTCAGCTGGAATAAGTTCCTCTATGTTAGTATCAGGTACGTCACACTCTGGAAGGCAATAACTTTTTCTACCATCTTTTGATACCTCGAAAATCAATTTATCGTATTCTATCATTTACATCCCCTCCATTATGTTTACTAAATCATCTATTTGTTTCTTTGTTCTTTTCTCAGTTACACATAGGAGTATATCATCATTATAATTACTGTAATCCCCTCCTAGTTCATAACCTCCAAGAATATTGTTATGTAGAAGCTCTTTGTTGACTTTTTCAGGTTTTATACTGCTCTTAACCACAAACTCCATGAAAAATGGTTTATTGAACCTGAGTTCGTATTTACTGGACTTACCTATTAGTTCAGCAGCATAATGAGCTTTCTTTAGACAATTCTTAGCTACTTCTTTTAATCCTTCTTTTCCGAGAGTACTAAGATATATAGCAGCAGTAAGAGCATTAAGACCTTGGTTGGATGTAATATTGGAAGTTGCTTTATCACGTCTTATATGTTGTTCTCTAGCTTGTAGAGTCAACACAAAACCTCTTTTTCCATTTACATCTTCTGCCTGACCTACTATCCTGCCTGGAAGTTTTCTCATCAATTTTTTAGTACAGGAAATAAATCCTAGATATGGACCTCCAAAATTAAGTGGATTTCCTAGACTTTGACCTTCACCAATAACTATATCAGCACCATATTCACCTGGAGTTTTTAGAATAGCCAGTGATATTGGGTCTGCATTAATCATTAACAGTCCTTTTGAATCATGGGTAATTTTTTCTACTTCACTCATATTTTCTATAATTCCAAAGAAGTTAGGATTTTGGACAATCACTCCTGCAACATCTTTATCCATCTTATTTCTTAAATCATCTATATCAGTAACGCCATCATTTTCTTCTATTTCAATAAGTTCTATTCCCTTATATTTTGTATAAGTCTCTAAAACTTTTCTTGTACCTGGACTCACAGTCCTAGATACAGCAATTTTATTTCTTCTTGTGGCTCCACATGCCATGAGGGCTCCCTCTGCTGTAGCAGTAGAACCGTCATATAATGAAGCATTGGCTACATCCATACCTGTCAATTCGCATATCATGCTTTGATATTCAAATATAGCCTGTAATGTACCTTGGCTGATTTCAGGCTGGTATGGAGTGTAAGCAGTATAGAATTCAGAACGTGAAGTTATATGTTTTATAATTGATGGTATATAATGGTCATATGCTCCTGCTCCTAAGAAACATATCAGATCGTCTACACCTTTATTACTGTCAGCAAACTTTTTCATGTACTGACTTACTTCCAATTCACTCATTGGTTCATTAATATTCAATAATTTCTTTAACCTTATTTTCTCAGGCACATCATCAAATAAAGCATCTATGCTTTCTACCCCTATAACTTCTAACATACTCTTTATATCTTCTTCGGTATGTGGTAAATATGGAAACATAAGCTACCTACCTCCTTACATTTTAATTTTTATTTATCGCAGAACTCTTCGTATTCTTTTGCATTCATTAGACCTTCTATATCATTTTCATCAGTTAATTCAATTTTACAGATATAATTAGTGTATGGGTCAGTATTAATTAATTCTGGCTCATCATCCAAATCTTCATTAACCTCTACTATTGTACCTCCAACAGGCATATATATGTCTGATGCAGCTTTTACTGATTCTACAACACTAAATGCATCTTCTTTAGAGAATTCATCATCTATTTCTGGTAATTCCACATAAACTATTTGACCCATAGCATGTTGCGCATAATCTGATACACCTACTATTGCAGTATTCCCATCTACTTTAACCCATTCATGATTTTTAGTGTAATAATAACCTTCCATAATTTTCATTGTCAATTCCTCCTAAATTTATTTTATATTATTTAGTGTAGATATACGAGGCATAGCCTCTTTTGTTTAACTATTTGGAATAATTTTTCTTATAGAATTTTTTGCTTACAACCTTAGCTGGTACTTGTTTTTTCCTTATCTTAACACTTACATCTGTACCCATTTTAGTATAATCTATATCAATTAAACCCAGAGCTACAGTTTTACCTACTGATGGTGATTGATAACCTGTAGTTATAACTCCTATCTTATCTCCATCAGGTGATAAAATATCATAACCATGTCTAGCTATACCTTTTCCAAGTAATTCAATACCCACTAGCTTTCTTGATAGTCCTTGCTCTTTTTGTTTAACCAATACATCTTTACCTATAAAATCTGTATCTAATTTAATAAAATATCCTAATGATGCTTCTAATGGAGTTATGTCCTTATCTATCTCATTTCCATATAAGGGTAATGCAACCTCGAATCTAAGTGTATCCCTGCAACCTAACCCAGCAGGTTTTAACCCTTCATCTTTACCAGCTTCCATTATTGCTTCCCATATATTGACTATATTATCTAGAGAAGTATATATTTCAAAACCATCTTCTCCTGTATATCCTGTTCTTGATACAATACATTTATTATTATTGACTAACACGTTCTCATTGAATCTGAAAAATGTTATTGTCTGTAAATCAGTGTCTGTCAATTTTTGGAGTATTTCTTGTGCTTTTGGTCCTTGTAGTGCAACTTCTGCTACATCATCGCTAATATTTTCTAAATCAACATCAAATGAACCTTTTTGCTCTACCATCCAATTGTAGTCTTTTTCAATATTGCTTGCATTAATTACAAGGAGATAGTCAGTGGTATTATATTTATAGACTAACAAATCATCTACAACACCACCGTCTTCATAGCACATGAGTGTATACATGACTCCATTATCAGTAATGACTGATATATCGTTGGTAACTAGATTCTGTATGTAGTTTTCTGCCTCTTCTCCCTTAACTGTAACTTCGCCCATATGACTTACGTCAAACATCCCTGCATTATTTCTTACAGCATTATGCTCTTCAAGAATACTTTCATAATATAATGGAAGTTCAAAACCTGCGAAATCTACTATATTTCCATTATATTTCTTGTGAGTATCGTATAAAGCTGTTCTTTTACTTTGTTCCATATGTAAACCTCCCTTTATCTATATATTGAACTTAAAAATCTATACACCCATTAAATAAGCTCAATATATTTTACTTGATTTCATAAGTCTAATTGATCTAAATAATTGGCTATATAACAATTATTTAATTGGACTTATATAGAATATATTAGTATTATGATTTAAAAACCATATAGCATAACGGTCGTTCAGATAGTATAGGGGAATATTTCCCCTATACTATCTTCACTCGGTAATCTAGCCATATTTTTAAGCATTATTGAATATACCGTTAAAATAATAAAAAGGATAAGAGAGCATTTTAATGTAAATGCCGTCTTATCCTGTATTTTTACCTGAGAGATTCTATCATTGAGATATTGCTCCTTCGGTGCTTTCAAAAAGCTTTCCAGAATTCCCATCCAATTGCGATCCTTTTGCCTGAAAGATTCGATAGAAATATGGCTTATTTCTATGTTGCTTCTTCGGCTCCTTAAACAGGTATCTCTCGCAATTTTCACATAGGATTCATTATATAATTATTATTCAAATCATATTTATATACTAATATATATGTTAATGAGTTTAATAAGTTACACTCATCATTTATAATTTCATATTAATGTATTATCAGAAATTTTTCAAGTGTTTTTATAAAATATGTTAATAAATATTATTAAAAACAAATACCTGATATCTAATCGTTAATCATAAAGGTGATTACGCCAAAACTTTCATCTTTCATTCTGTTAAAGCTTTCTCGTGCATTAGTTGTTTCAACAAGGTCTAGAGTATAGCAGTATTCTGTTATACCTGATAGATCCATTTTGAAATTAGTTTCCCATGTATTATTCATAATCCATGAGTACACATCTCTTTTATTGTTTTCTTCCTTATTGTCACAAAGAACTATTGGATGATGTTTTAATTCTCCCATATATATAAGTGGTGTGTCTTTTGTTTGGATTAAGATAGTATTCTTGTCTGATTCATATATCAAGCCGTTATCAACAAGATAATATTCCATACAAGTACCTGGAACCTGATCGATACCTGGTCTCATTACAGCATCACTTTTATCAATATATTTAGTTGCATTAAGGTTGTCAAGTGTTAATGGTAGATATACACTTTCAATATCTGTAGATAATGTTTTAGCTATTTTGTATTTAAACTCTAATTTTGGTAGAGTATTGTATAGTTTTATGATTACAGAACTAAAATAAGTACCTTCCAATTCATATATAAGTTCAACAGTTGTAAATATCTCACCATTATCAATAATCTTAATATCAACTAATTTTCCTATATATTTTTCAGCATGAAGACCGCGTATATTTCTACCTAATAATCTTCTTTCTTCATATACATCAGTTTTTACTGGTGTTTTTTCATAGATAGGAGTAAAGAAAGCACTATCTCCTTCTTTTAACATCTCAACTTTATCAACCTTATTATAGAAGGAAGTTACTCCTTTACCTATTTCATAGGATATTTTGAAGTAATCATTTTCTATTCCATAAGGGATTTTATAATTTGTTGTATCGTAATCATTAACGATATCTTTTACTCTTTCTGCTCCTACATAAGCAACTCTTGTATTAACAATTTCTTTTTTAAAAACTTCTTCATAGCTGTAGACTTTTTCTTCATTAGCTTCAAAAGTATCTACAAAGCTGATTAGTACACCTCTTGGATGAGAAGACATCTGAGCCTTCATTTCTTCACCTGTGGATTCACAAATAACTTTGACACCTTGATATTTCCATACTTCTATATAGAATTCTACAACGCTTTTAAGTCTTTTATTTGATGGATTGATTGCTTTTATCTTACCACTTAGGTCATAATAACGAAGTTTGTCACCTTTTTTATGAGTAATTCTATTAAGATCTTTAGCTGAAGCCTCATGTGCCTTAGATGCATAGCTTATATTTCTGATGTCCAGATTCTGTACCATTGTATCATAAGGATTAGTAATTGTAGAAGAATGACCCCAAGTATGTTCAGCAAATAGTAACATGTTGTCTTCTGCTTCTCTTACTAATTTTTCATTACTTATATTACCATCTCTATCTAATCTTTTACATAAATGGTACATTCTTTGAGCTTCTTTGTAATGTTTTACTGCATATGGTGTACTTCCCACACCATTAGCCCACCAATCTGTTAAATCACCTGTGTACACTGGTGCATCTTTTACTTGGTCTTTAATCTTATCATAGAATTCTTGCACTGTTACCATTTGAAGTTCAATCTCATCACCATAGACATCATTAAACTCTTTTATGGTTCTTATAATATCTGTATTTGGTGGAGCGTTATCACTGAACACACCTGATACACAGGCAGGAATAAAGTTATAATCATATCCATTTTCAGCGCATTGTTCAAGATAATTATCTATATTATGCTTAAGTGCATCAATATGATTTTGAGGCTGAGTTTTGCCGAAATAGTTTTCTGTCATGAAATTAATGTTTTTATTATAGATTATACCTAGTGCATTACCCAAGTTGTAATGTTCTCCGCTGAATACCAATAATCTTTTACCGTCTTTATTCTCCCAATAATAAGGTTTTTGATTTTGATAAAGAGGGTACATTCCATGATGAGTATGAATGTTAGTAAATAAAAATTCAATATTATTATCTAATAATACATCAAATGTTCCAAGGGAAATTCCATTTACATCCGCATTCATGGCTACTTTTACATCAATTCCCTGTTCACCAAAAATATCAACCATCTCTTTTGTTCTTTTGTTCAATACTTCTTTATCAACTAAATCATTAAAATTCAAATAGGTAGCAGATAATCCGATATTATTAGATTTTACTACATCATAGAAATCATTTTTTTCTTGTTCTGTAGCTTCCTCCAAGAATCTTTCTACACAATAGTATGTTTCACAATTCCATTTGAAGTCTTTGTCGATTGTTCCATTCTTATAGCCTTCTTTGATTGTGTTTACTGCTGACTTGATGTAATCAACATGAGTATAAATAATTCTTTCTTGTAAATCAGTATAACCTATGTCAGTATGTGAATGATGCAGAATATACATGGTCCATTTTCTATCTAGCATAATATAAAAGCCTCCTTAACATTGTACCATTAATAATATACTTCCAAATAATGATATACCAATACTTCTATAAAATATTGTTTAATCTTGTTTATTTTTTGTTTTATTTTGTCTTGTTAATTTACATATTATCCTTATTTTTTTATAAATATTTTGTCCTTATTTTACTTTTTTGCTAAAACAACATATATGAATTAGAAATTGGTAATACTTATTATATGATTATATAAAATAATTAATCGAGGAAGTGATTAAATGAATTTAAATAATTCTATACATTGCCCTGTTTGTAATTCCACCAATTTAATGGCAAAACATCAAGCTACCTTTACCTATTCTTATAAAATAGGTACAGATAATAATATACCCCAAAATGATAAGAATGTATCGTTTGAATTTGATACCAGGGAAAACGGAGATTCTTTTCAATATATCCAATGTGAAAATTGTGGCACCAAATTCCCCTGTGATTTCAACCTCAATCCTGACCAATTCGATTTTACTATACTCCAAAAAGCTGTACGCTCTGACCACACAAGAAAACCTGAATTCTTAGGATAGGAGATTATAATGAAACTATCTAAAAACCTGACAAAAAATATAGATGCAATCAATAAAATACTACCTATCAAAAAAAGTTTTGATATCATTGGACGAGACCTTACTTTTGGAAATACAAAAGGGTATCTTGTCTTTATAGATGGATTTGCAAAAGACGATATAATGTTATGGTTACTAGAAAACCTTCAAAATCTGCCTGCAAAGGATACAAATATCAATGATTTGAAACAATGGATCTCAAGTCATATTGGATATATAGAAGTTGAAATCTTCCATGATTATGATACTATTAGAGATTCTGTACTATCAGGAGCAGTTGGGTTAATATTAGAAAATCAATCTGAGGGTATAATAATTGATGCTAGAACTTATCCTGCAAGAGGTCCCGAAGAACCTGATCTTGAAAAAGTAACACGTGGTTCTCGTGATGGATTAGTTGAAACAGTTATCTTCAATACTGCATTAATAAGAAGAAGGGTAAGAGATTCTAGATTAATCTTTGAAATGACTACTGTAGGAAAACGTTCTAAAACCGATGTTTCAATCGGTTATATTGCAGATTTGGTTGATGACAAACTACTTGAGGACCTTCATAAGAAAATGGATAACATTCAAGTTGAATCTCTTATAATGGCTGAAAAATCTCTTGAAGAACTACTGATAAAGAAAAAATGGTATAACCCAATGCCACAAGTACGTTTTACAGAAAGACCTGACGTTGTGGCAGCTCATCTTCTTGAAGGTCATATTGCTATTATAGTAGATACATCGCCTAGTGTAATTTTGCTTCCTACAACCTTCTTTCATTTCACTCAACATTCGGAAGACTATTATCAAAATCCGTTAGTGGGAACATATATAAGATGGATAAGGTTTCTGTCCATTTTTATAGCTATGGTATTATCACCACTTTGGCTTTTATTCGCATTAAATCCATCGTATCTACCTGAAGCTCTAGAATTCATTGGTCCAGAAGAAGTTGGTAATATCCCCTTGTTCATTCAATTCATCATATTGGAGTTAGGTCTTGATATGTTGAGGATTGCATCAATTCATACCCCTAATACCTTATCTACTTCTCTAGGTATAATCGGTGGTTTGATTCTTAGTCAATTCGCTGTAGATGTAGGTTGGTTCATACCAGAAACCATATTGTACATGGCAATTGTGGGAATATGCACCTTTGCTTCTCCAAGTATTGAATTTGCACTAGCAATACGCTTATTTAGACTATTCCTATTATTGCTGACTGGTTTATTCAATGCATATGGATTCTTTGCCGGTATAATAATCATACTTATCATTATCGGAACCACCAAAACCTTTAGTGGTATGCGATATACATGGCCTCTCATTCCTTTTAATGGGAAAGCCCTTTCTAATATACTCCTTAGAAAACCTATAATTGAAATCAAAAGAAATAACAAAAAATACAAAGATAACAATAAATCTAGTTAATTGATTATAATAATATATTTTCTACCTGTATCTTATTCATCTAATGATGCCTCTAAAACCAAAGGCAGATGATTATAAGATGCAGGTTCTCTATTAAAGTTCTTATAGAACCTAATATTACGAAATCCTAGCTTTTCAAGATAATTATTCAATTGTTTTTCCAATAAAGGATACAGGTATATTTCATTTGAGATTATCTCTCCTGTGTCTTTTATAGTTAATCTTGTCTCAAAAATTAATCTTTCATCCCTTATTTGTTCAGAATAGAATCTTTCAAATTTGATATACTCATTTTCTATGATAGGTAACTCTCTGATACTTTTATCTAAGATATACTGGTAATTCAATATCTGAATCAAAAGCTTACCCTTAGCTTTTAGAATGGCTTTCATATTTTTTAACGCTTCAAATATTTCCTCTTCATTAGTTAAGTGAACCAATGTATTACCAAAGCAAGTAACTATATCAAAACTATTGTTCCCCCATTTTTCTTCTATTTTCAACATATCCATAACTTGAAAGGATATATTGTCCTCTTGAAAATTTTTGGCTGCATATTTAATCATTTCAGAATCAAGGTCGATCCCAATAACTTCAACACCCTTTGCACCTATAGCCCCAGCCATATGTCCAGTAGCACACCCGATATCCAATAATCTACAGGATGAATAATCTGAAATACTATCTAATACATAATTGACCATACCTGCTTTCAAAGGAAATATGTTATCATAAGATTTTGATATACTTTTATAAAAACTCATTTATCCACCTACTCTTCTAAGTTATTCCAATATGATATCAGCTCTTCATATCCAATTAAGGATTGTTCTTTGTTTTTACCACGTATTGAACCTTTAAGCCTGGCAATAGATAGTTCAATACCCATCAAATTATTTCTTTCAACACTGAATTGAACTCTTTTGCTCACCATATCCCATGCATCTTTTAACTTTTCTATATCTTCTTGTCCCTTTTTCCAATCACTCTCAACTATATCTTCATTCAAATTCCTCAATAGTGTCTCAACGTCATCTCCATCCATAAAAGACTGTTTCAATAAACCACCAGAATTCATTATTAGAATGAATATTCCTAGAAGTATACAAGTACATGTGATTATCATGACCTTTTTCATTTTGTGAACTTTCCTTTCCATTATAACCATTTTACAAAGATTTGTCATCCATATGATCTTTATATAAATCAATATATAACTCACCTGAAGTATTAATAACTGCCAAATAGACTTCCAGTGGATTTTTGATTCCTCTAGTCTTCAATTGACTATCAAGCCATTTCTCATCTAAATCTATCTTTTCAAGATTATGCTCCATGACCACACCATTGTAGATTAGTTCCGTGCTAAGTCCCATATAATCTGTTGATAAATTCATATCTTTTGGAGTCAAAGATTGAAATTGAGATTTTTTTAACACTGTTAATTTACCATTGGTTTCTAGTACTGCAAACTCAACTTGGTTAATATCAAAGATGTTATTCATCCTTAGCTGTTCCAACAATTCAAAGAGATTATATCGTAATTTTTTCAAGTTTTTTTCTAATATTTTTCCATTCGCTATCAATACCCTAGGTTTTCCATTAATATATTCTGAAATAACAGGAAATTTTAATGTAAGTACTTGAACTAAATATACAAGTGTTGCCCATACTACCAATCCTACCCAATGGGGCCATGCAGCAGAACTTAAATCAGTAGTAAGTGTAGATGCCATTGACCCAATAGTTATTCCTAAAATATATTCAAACAGTGTTAATTGACTGACTTGTTGTTTTCCCAGTAAACGTGTAAAGATCAACAATGAAAAGAAACCTATTACACCTCTTACAATGACTACAATACTCTCATTCAAACTTACCACCTCCTACAGTAGTATTTACTATTTCCACCAATAATATGTTATAACTTACCATGCAAAAACTAAGTAGGTTTACATTTTCTTCACGTATTCAAATAGATGGCATATTATATTAAAAAAGGTTTTTACTATCTAACATAGATATTATTTTGATTATTAATGATTAGCTTTAATATAGTTAATCATTGATATTTTTATAGATCTTCAATCCGTGATAGGGATAGACTCTATCGCGGATTGAAGTAATAGATAAATGAGGTGGATTTTTATGCATTACTACTCTTCTCAACCAAATTATAAATATCTTGTAGTAGGTACTGACGTATCAATTCCTTTATCTAACGGTAAATACACCAAAGAAATTAACTTTGATAATGCTGCAACTACACCACCATTGACATCTGTTATGAAAGCGGTAAATGATTTTGCCCCATGGTATTCATCTATACATCGTGGAACCGGCTATAAATCTAATCTATCATCAGAGATATACGATGCTACAAGAAAAACTGTAGCTGATTTTGTTAACATGGATAGGGACTATTCTACAGTCATATTTGTTAAGAATACTACTGAAGCGATTAATAAAGTTTCCAATAAATTATCACAAGTCATTCATAATGGGATAATATTATCCTCATTCATGGAACATCATTCCAATGATCTGCCATGGAGAAAAAATTTCAACATGGACTATATTAATTTGGACAATAAAGGAAATCTATCTCTAGAAGACTGTGAACAAAAGCTAAAAAAGTATAATGGTAAAGTTAGGTTAGTAACCATTTCTGGTGCTTCTAATGTTACTGGATACAAAACTGATATTCATGCATTTGCAAAGCTGGCACATAGGTACGGAGCCAAAATCCTTATTGACGGCGCACAGCTTATTCCTCATTCACCTATAGACATGAAACCATCTTATTCAAATGACCATATTGACTATCTGGTTTTCTCTGGTCATAAAATATATGCACCTTTTGGTACAGGTGTCCTTATAGGTCCTAAGAATGTTTTCAAGTATGGTTCACCTACCCAAGTTGGTGGTGGGACTGTAAAAATAGTTACACCAAAAAGTGTTATGTGGGATGATGTACCATATAAAGAGGAAGCAGGAACCCCTAATATCATGGGAGTAGTTGCTCTGAATGCTTCATTAATGGAAATGAATAAGTTAGGTATGCACAACATAGAAAACATGGAATTGAACCTGACTGAATATACATTAAATAAATTAAACAGAATTAAAGACATTATCATATATGGTAATGAAAATGATTGTGACAATAGAATAGGTATAATTACTTTCAATATAAAAGGACTGCATCATTCTGTGGTAGCTAATATTTTATCAAAAGAAGCAGGTATAAGCGTAAGAAGCGGTTGTTTCTGTGCTCAGCCTTATGTACAAAAATTATTGTACCTAACCAAAAATGATATCAATGAACTGAAAAGAAATCCCCGTTATCCACGTCCTGGGATGGTTAGAATAAGCTTCGGTCTGTATAATGATTATTCAGAAGTTGACATATTGATAGAACTCCTAGAAAAAATAGTAAAAAACAAATCATATTACTTAAAAAAATACCCTTCTAAACATCATAAAATTTCCAGTTCTGCGAGATATTAAAATATAGAATAGAGGAACCCATGAGGCTCCTCTATAGTATTATTCAGCAACTCTAATTTTAATAAAATCTTTCTTACTAATTAATTCTCCACTTTCTGGCTCTTGACTAATAACCTTGCCACTGCTATATAATGAATCTTCAACAGTTTCAAAAATGATTGTCAAGTCATTCTCTTCAGCAATATCTTCTATTTCACTAACTGAGTATTCCGAGAAATCAATCACACTATATAGTTCTCCTAGAGAAACTACAACCTCAATATCAGTATCCAAATCTGCATTAGTCTGATTATATATATTTTGAGAAAAAATCAATCCATAATCTAGGTCTTGAATATGTAATTCAGTTTTGGTTATTGTTAACTGAGCACCTTTACTATTTTGTTCATCAACCCATTGTTGCAGTTCAGTAACTGGTCTATCAACAAATTTAGGTATGTTCAAGGTATCTCCCAAAGAATAATAAACTGTGACATACGTGCCTTTATTGACTTTAGTTCCTGTTTCAATTGATTGTGAAAGGAATTTTCCTGCACTAGTTCCCTGTTGATACATTTCTACAACCTCTACATTAAGGTCACTTGTTTGTGAATAGTTATTTGCTTCGCTCTTACTCATATTCATAAAGGATGGAACTGTTAATCCTGATGATATTGTAATTTCTATATCAGAAGACAGGTCTATATCATCATTATAAATATTTTGGGTTATTATCTTTCCATATTCTAATCCTGTACCTGCTTGTTCATTAACAATCAAATCAATATTTGCCCCATTATCATTAGCTTCTTCAATCCATTCTTCTAGCTCCTGCTTCAATTCATCTATGAAGCTAGGTACAGTTATTCTATCTCCTAGAGAATATTCTACCCTTATCTCCATTCCTTCTTCAACTACTTCTTCTGCCCCGATTGATTGAGATAAGAATTCTCCTTCTCTAGTGCCCTTAACATATTTCTCTATGACTTTAACTTCTATTGAATCATCATCATATTCTTCTGCTTCAGTTACCGTTAATTCACTGAAATCTGGAACAACTATCTCTTCCCCTTTAGAAACGATAAAATTCAGTACCTCATCACCTACTAATTCATCTCCATCAGGAATACTCTGATACATTATTTTATCCTTTTCATAAATGGAATTATATTCATAAGTATAATTATAGTCTATTCCATTGCTCTTAGCCCATATATCTACATCAAGTAATGCCCTATTAAGGAAATTATCCATAACTATGGTTTCTTCCTCTTCATCTTCAGTACCTTTTGAAACGATGAAACTTACTGTATATCCTTCTTTTATTTCCTCATCCGCTTTTATGCTTTGGTATGAAATGCTATCTTCTGGATATATATCGCTATATTCGAAAGAATAAGTATATCTTATCCGATTATTTTTAGCCCATATGTCAGCATCAATAATAGTTCTGTTCAAGAAATTTTCCATTATTATTGTATCATTTTCATCTCCAGTTGATATGACAAATGAAAATACCTCATTAACATCCATCTCTTCTCCAGACTTAACACTTTGATTGATTATAATATCTTCATCATATAAGGAACTTTTCTCGTATGTATAAGTATATTCAATATCATTATTTTTTGCCCATATATCTACATCAATCATAGTTTCATTAATAAAATCCGGCACGACTACTGTATCAAAGGTCTCTGTATAACTAATAGCAAATTCTACTTCCGAACTCCTGACGAAGGTGTCATTGGTAGCACCTATCAACTCATATGATATCAGATAATTAGATGGCACATCTTCACTTTCAATATTATTGAATTTATAATTAATAATACCATTCTGCTCTACCCAATTTTCAATACTTGTTTTGGACCAGCTAGTATCAAAATCTGGAACTACAATCTTTTCATAAGGATCTTTCCCTTTTGAAATGGATAATTTTACAGTTGAATCTTTCCCTATCTTTTCTCCTGGTTCTATATTCTGGGATATAATATAATCTTCTTGTATTTCATTGCTGTATTCTTCTTCATAAGTAAGTATAATGTTTCTATCATTAGCCCATGCTACTGCATCTTCATAGAGCATATTAGAAAAATCTATCAAAATTGTTTTTCTGTTTACTATGAAATATATACTTATTACAGCAATTGCTAGTATTATTATTTGGATAATCCACTTCTTATAATTACTTGTTTTCTGGTATGTAAATTGTTCTTGTTCAAAACTAGCATTCTTAGTCTCGTTAAGATTAGATAGAAAATTGCTTTTACTTTTATCGTCTTCAATATTAACTACTTCTTTTATAGTATCATTGTCTATCTTAGCTTCATTATCTATTTCTTCCTCATGAATTTCTTTATTATGAACCTCTTCATTAGTTTCTGGTTTCTTTTCTTCATCTAGATTGAAATTGAATCCGTCTTTGAATATATCCTTGTTTTTATTACTATCCATGTGCTACATCCTTTCAGTAAGCTTACCTTCTACTAACTTTAACTGAATATCACTAAGACCTGCTATACTATCAGAATGAGTAACAACAATAACACATTTATTATATTCTTTTGCTAACATCCTCAATATCTTGATTATCTCTTGTTCCGTAGCAGTATCCAGATTACCAGTAGGTTCATCAGCCATTATTAAGTCAACATTAGTTGCAAGACCTCTGGCTATTGCAACACGTTGTTGTTCTCCACCAGATAGCTTATAGATACTTCTTTCAGCTTTTGTCTTAACTATGCCAAATTGGTCAAGTAAATTCAGCGCAGTGGTATAATGAGGTTTTGGAACCTGATTATTGGTTATTTCCATTACATTGACTACATTTTCAACAGCTGTAAGATATGGAATAAGATTGAACTGTTGGAATACAAAAGATAGATTATTTCTTCTGTATTTTCCAAGTCCTATATCATTGACATTTTTGCCTTCAAAATAGACATTTCCTTCTTGTGCTTTCTCTAATCCACCTGCAATCGCCAGTAAAGTTGTTTTCCCGCTTCCTGATGGTCCTAGTATAGAATAAAATTTTCCTCTTTCAAAAGTATAATCAAGATTATTTAGAATCATTCTTTTATTATTACCATCTATATATCCATAAGATATATTTTCTAATCTTAATATGGACATTCTCTCATCTCCTTTAAGTCCTATTGATTAAAATCTGTTTTGGATTGAATCGCATAACATATAGCGACGGTATTATGGTACTTATTATGGACATAAGTAAACCTAAGCCAAACAATTGTACTAAAGCGGTTATATCAAAGTTTATATCTACTTTATTATTTTCTAATGAAAGCTTATCATTTTTTTGCATCCTATCAGAGCTTATGTTAAATTGACCATCTTTCATTTTTGGAGATTTATCAGAAACTATACTTATTTGACTTCCTGGTTTCATCATGAAACCTTTATCATTACTAGAGTCGCCGATGATGTCACTTTCTAATACTGCTGAACTTATTTCTTCTCCAATGACAGAACCGGTAAATGAAGATAGTAAAAATGCTATTATTGCTATTATTGTTACTTCTATAACAAACTGCACCACTATTTTTATTTTACTTTCGCCTACAGCTAACATGATACCTATTTCTTCTTTACGTTCATTTACTGTAAGCGCAGTAATTAACCCTATTATGGCAGCACCGGCAACAGCAATAATGATGACCATGATTTTTGCAATTACACCTAATTTTTCAATAGGTCCCATCAAGCTGTTGTATAAAGCATCATTAGCATCTAATTTACCATAATTGAATTTTATTTTGTTCTCTGCTTCTAATTTATAATCGTCAGTATATAGAGGATCTTTTAGATTGATAACATTAGATGTAATCAATAGATTATCTAACTCTTCATCTGACAGACCTATGGATTTGAGGATATTAAAAGGAACATATAAACGGTTTTGAGGTAATAATGAAGCTCCTCCTCTACCAATTAGTCTTTGCTCCACTTCTTCATTAGTTTTATATATTCCAACAATTTTTAATTCCAACTCTACATCTTCATAATCCAGCACAGAAACAGTAGTAGTTATTGTATCACCTATTTTCAAATTATTGTTGGAAGCTACTGTTTCTTCAACAAGTACAACATTCTCACCAGAAGTGATTTTATCTATGGATGGAAATTCACCTTCCACAAGTTCTGCATTACCATTACTAAAATCAGTTGGTTCTACAGCACTGAATAGCTTAATATCAAAAATATGATTAGAAGTATTAGCTCCCCCAGTATCTTGGGTATAAGCTTCTAGTTGTTGGCTATCAGCCTCAAAAGATATTGATATATCATAGCTGTCCACATACTCTGAATCAACTACTTTCATAATATTAGTGTAAGTAGGACCACCTTTCTCTGTCAACTTCTCTGAAGTAACAATTCCACCCATGAAACTGGCTTTAAGTATTGATGAATCTTCTTTATTGAGTACTCCTTTTGATGAATCTCCAATAATTCTTTCATTATCAATAATATATTTTACTTCTGCACCAATACTTTCTCTCGTCTGTTCTTGGGCTTTTACTGTAGCATTATAGACCAGTAAACCTGCTAGAACGAAATTGGCTATTATCAAGAAGATAATACCTAACAACAAAGTTTTTCCTTTCTTGTTTTTTATGTATTTTAAGGCTCTTTTCATAAAATACACTTGCGAAAACCTCCCTTAACAAATTTAGTAGGTTAATTCTACCAATAAATATTGGTGATAATATGTATTAATTATGTGAAATTATGTGAAGATTTTCATTTTAGTAGTATAAGTCATTAACCATAAAAATAGATTATACCCATAGATTATTGCAAAAAAATAAGACTGTATATTAACCAATGTCATTTAGGTAAGGTATTTAAGGAGAATTTTATACTTGAAATAGTATAAGGCTATCTTTTTTTCTGTAAAGTTTTATAACCCTTGACAAATTACTAAAAACAAAAAAATGTGGCAAAGCCCCTTAAATATATGATTTTAAGCTATCTGGTAATATGTCAAGATGCAAATTCAAAAGATTTTTAGAGAGAAGCATAAAAGAGAGTTATGACAAATAAGCGGAGCTATATCATTTACGTTGTGGGATAGAATATAACCGTAGACACTAACTTTAAAAAGAATTACGGATGAAAAGTGATTTCTGCCGAGAGTGTATTTAATGAGACAGCAACTCCTATTTTTTATCATTGAAACATTGTAAAATAATGTCGGAAATGATAAAATATAGATAAACATACTATTTTTCACAAAAAGAATTATCTTTTTTTGTAACTATTTAACATGGAATTTAGGTAAGCAATTTAGACAAAGGAATTTAAAAAAATAGGAGGTTCATTACCATGACTAGAAAACTTGTATCTAAGAAAATATTTATTTTTTTATTTCTTTTTATTAATGCACTAAATCTCATATTGACATTTCCTTCATTTGCAGTAGTAAACACTCAATATGAAAATCAAGCCCAACTTCTAAAAAAAATCAATGTATTTGTAGGTACCAATCAAGGATTTGAACTTGATAGAGCTCCCACCAGATTAGAAGGTGGAATTCTTTTCGTAAGACTATTAGGTGGAAATGATGAAGCTTTAACTCAAAAATATTCCCATCCATTTAAAGATGTTCCTACTTGGGGTGATCCTTATGTAGGATATCTATGGCATCATGGTTTAACTAGAGGTGTTTCATCAACAGAATATGGATCAACTCTACTTATGCAAGGAAAATCCTATTTAACTTTCACTTTAACTGCTTTGGGATATGTAATCAATAAGGATTTTACTTGGGCTACAGCAGTTGATAAGAGTTTAGAAATTGGATTAATTGATAATAATCTTTATCAAGAATTATATAATTCTACTTTTTTAAGAGATCACGTGGCTAAACTATCTTATGATGCCCTAAAACAATCTATAAAAGATAATAGTGACACTTTAGCAGATCAGTTAATTGATACAGGGGCTATAGATGTTAAATTAGCAAATGAAATTGGAATAACTACAGAAGATACTAATTCAATCACTAATATTCATGCTGTAAATAGCCCTGTTTCCAAATTAACTACTGAAGATATTAAGCTCTTAGGTGCTAATGGATTTACTGGTTCTGAGACTGAAATTGCTGATGCTATAAAGCAATGGCAAATAAATAACATGATCTATGCTTCGAGTACTGAAAATTATCCAGACGTTTCTTATTCTATGCGTTGGAATTATGCTTTTCCTAAAACCTATACTGTAATGGATATGCTATCTAATATGAAAGATGGTAATAAATACTACGGTATATGCTATCACTACGCAACTATTTATGCTGCTATCGCCGATTATTATGGGTTAAACGTAAGAATTACCAATACCACTGTAAAACCGAGTGATGTATCTAATAATTCTTTTTACGAAGCTACTTCTAAAGGCCTATCATTAAAAGAATTTGAACACTTCACTAACTGGATTACTAAAAAAGGATTATCTATTATAGATTATCCATATGAAGCAGTACGACTAGTTATGGGAGAAACCGCTCTACATTACCGAGCTGAAGTCAATATAGATGGAAGTTGGATTCCTCAAGATGATTATAACTCCATTACAAAAGGGTCTTCTAACTATGACTATATAGTTACTAACTGGAATGAAGGATATCAAAAAGAAGCTTTCAATGATTATGTAAATCGTTTAAAAAATGGAGAAGATCTAAAAGGTGAAGGATACTCTTCAGCTTATGAAGAATTTCTAGAAGGACGATTAATAAAAATCGAAACTGGCGAAGCAAAAAAATATATAGGAATAACTGATGAAGCTAATCAAACTAAAAGAGCATCTAATATAGATGAATTGTTACAAGGCTTAGGTCTAGTTCCTTATTTTGATACTAAAGAAAAAATAATCGACTTTTTCCAACAAGCGGATTGGGTAAAAGAAGAAATTGATGAGGCTTTTGAAGTCAAAGAAAAAATTGAAACTGCTACAGGTCAGCGCTTTTACATAATTTGTGATTTAATGATCTATTCTGAAGTAGAAACCATAGAATATTCAACATATTCTGAACAATACTTAGCCTTTTCAGGTGAAGAAATAAACGAAGATACTTTTAACAACTATATAAAATAGAATATTTAAATTCTTGACAAATTACTAAAAAAATGTGGCGAAGCCCCTTAAATGTATGATTTTAAGGAGGTTTCGCTATAAATAAAAATAGAAAATAAAAGTTTGAGAATATGATTCATATGATGGCTTACTATTAGAAGGTGGCTCTCTATCCAAAGAAATGGAGAATGTCCTAAAAAGTGTGTAAAATATCTCCAACCTGGCTAAAATCTAAATAAAAATGCCAGGAAGGAGATTTTATTATGGCAAATAACCTTATTACTAAAGAACAAGCACAATCAATAATTGAAAACAATGATATCAAAACTCCACAAGATATTATGGGTGCTCTAAAAAATATGTTTAGGGATGTTATTCAAGAAATGCTTGAAAACGAGATGGATGAAACTCTAGGCTACGAACGTTACGATCATGACCAACCTAAATCCAACTATCGAAATGGTTATTCTCAAAAGAAAGTTCATTCTTCTCTAGGTGAAATTGATATTGATGTGCCAAGAGGTCGAAATGCTGATTTTGAGCCTAAGATCGTTCCTAAACGGAAAAAAGATATTTCAGATATGGTAAGTAGAATAACGGATAAGCTAATACCAACAATTAACGAATGGCAAGGCTTATGTGATCATTGGTGTTAACCTAGATGGTATGAAGGATGTATTAGGTATCTGGATAGGTGAAAACAAAAGTTCTAAATTCTGGTTAAACATTCTTAATCAATTATCTTCTCTTAATAGACAATATCGTAAAGTAACAAAGAGCAAATGTATTTTTCCAACAGATACATCCTTACAAAAAATGCTTTTTTTAGCTACAGATAAAGCTACAAAAAAATGGACACAAAGGTATCGAGGTTGGGATAAAATACTCAATCAATTAACAATTTTATATAATGAACGCATAACACCTTACATTGGCTAACTACCGTTCACTTTTACGAAGTAAAGGTAGTATAAATCTCCACCTTTACTTCGTAAATTTTACATGCATTAAGTAAGTGCTGATGGGACCCAAAAATGATACTATTATAGTATTGTCATAATACAGCTAAATTATGGGAATATTATTAATAAATGTAAAAATAACCACCCCAGCCGTACATAGCTAGGATGGATTTTTACACACTTAGTGTGACACTACCGCTTTTGAATTCCTTTTTCATGAATTTAACGCTTTTTATTTAGGCACTAAAATATGAAGGATACAATATAACTCCACCTTTGACTACTTAGACTTACATACCAATAAGTTTTATCCTATGACATTGGTATATGAACAGCCCATTTTTTTTACAGCACCTACCTTAAACTATCAATATATTCACTGATAATTTCCCATTCTTCTAATAGTTTACTTAGTGCTTCTTTCTTATCATTTTGTTCCATGGATATTTCATTGAGTTTACCTGCATCTGTACTATTAATTAACATCTCTTTGTCTAACTCATCAATAGATGTTTCTACCAATTCAATCTCCATTTCTATTGCTTCTAATTGTTTCTTCTTTCTTTTTATTATCTTCTCATTATCATCTACTCTTTTACGATTATAATTTTTATTACTACTTCTATTTGTTTGTTCCCTTTTAGGGACAATACTATCAGCTTTTTTCAGTAATTCATTTTTATAATATTCATAATCTCCATTATAGAATTCTAACTTCTTATTTTCTATTTCCCCTATTTTAGTAGCTATTTTATTAATAAAATAACGGTCATGGGATACAAATAATATAGTACCCTTGAACTCAAGTAAAGTCTCTTCTAGTATTTCCCTTGAATCAATATCCAAATGATTCGTTGGTTCGTCTAATATCATGAAATTAACTTTTTCGTACATGAGCATACATAATTTCAATCTGCTTTTTTCTCCTCCAGATAAAATACTTATTTTCTTGAATACGTCATCTTTAATAAATAATACCTTAGCCAATTCTGTTCTTGCCTCACCTATTGTGATGTTATACTTATATTGAAAAGCTTCAAGTATAGATATATTTTCATCTTCAAAATTAACCTCTTGAGGCAGATATCCAATATTTATGTTTGACCCGTATTTTATACTACCTTTATCACTTTCCAATACTTCCATGACAATCTTTATCAATGTGGATTTACCAGTCCCGTTATCACCAAGTATGGCTAAACTATCTTGATAGAACAATGTTAGGTCAAGACCTGAGAACAGTGTTCTGCTTTCAAAACTCTTTTCAACATTTTTCAATATCAAAACTTCTTTTCCTGTTCTATCAAATCCTTTACTAGACAATTTAATTTTAGTTTTCTCAAGAACAGGTTTATCCAATTTATCCATCTTAGCAAGTCTTTTTTCCAGTTCTTTTGCTCTGACATACATCTTATCGCTGTCACGCATTTTTCCCCAGATACGATACCTTTTAATCTGCTCTTCCATCTTACTGATTTTCTTCTGGTTTTCCTTATATCTATTGTATGCTTCAATAAACCGTCTTTCTTTTTCCATTAGATAATATGTGTAGTTACCATGATATATTGAAGCACCATTGTAGTCTAATTCAACTATTTTATTAACGACTCTATCCAAAAAATATCTATCATGAGATATTATCAATACTGAACCTTTATACTCTTTTAAATACTCTTCCAACCATTCAATTGATTTTAGATCAAGATGATTGGAGGGCTCGTCAAGAAGCAACAGCTCAGGTTTTTCCAATAATATCTTACCAAGCATGATCTTAGATTTTTCACCACCGCTTAGATTAGCAAACTTCATCTTCTGTATGGAGTCAGATATCTGAAGACCGATTGTTACCTTACTCATTTTCTCATCAATGTCATATCCTCCTAGAAGCTCGAATCTTTCTTGAAGCTGACCATATTCCTTCATGAGTCTATCAATATCATTATCCCCATCAGTCAATGAATGTTCAATCTTCATCATCTTCTTTTTGATATCATATACATCTTTAAATGCAAGATAAAGTACTTCCTTAACACTATAATCTTCTTCAAAGACAGGTATTTGGTCAAGATATCCTAGAGTGACGCCCTTACGATAGAAAACTTCACCTTCATAATCTTCATGCCCCATAAGAATTTTCATTATGGTTGTCTTACCTGTTCCATTCCTGCCAATCAATCCAACTATTTCTCCTGTTTTTATATCAAAACCAACATTTTCAAATATTTTATTAGCTCCAAAACTCTTTGATAAATTATTAATCCCCAATTCTATCATTGTAATCATACCTTTCAATTCTAATTTATTTTTAAACGCAAAAAATCCTAGACATTAGTCTAGGATAAATAAACAATCATATCTATATATGCTATACTTGCTTACCTTATCTAGGTATCAGTATTCTCATATATACATCCTTCAACTAACTTATTGTATAATGGATATTTAAAAATGGACGCACTTGTAGTAGGACCATCTAAAATTGCTGTTATATTTCTTTTAAATACCATCCATAAATCAGTTGATTGAGTCATTTTTTAACACACCTTTTCTTAATTATAAGCTTGTATTTCTAACATTAAATCTTTCTTTTCTTAATAGATTCTACAAATATAATAATACTGCTTATCAGTTATTTATTTTATCATAAGATAGTCTTCTAGTCAAATTATCAAATATGTTAATTCCAAATAATACTAAGGCATTGAAATAGCTCATATTCAATAAAAAGATTGCAAGATCAAATTTCTTATTTATTGTATTCAATCCTAGAAGAAAAGCTATTACAATTAAAGATATTTGTCCAAATACCATGATAAGTTTCAGATTACCTGAAATCACCTTTTTACTAAAAATAAATATCACTATAGCAAGAGCCAATATAATGAGTGTTATAGCTGCTAATATCAAAGAATAGTCATAAAATTTTACAGAAGCCCACTTTATGAAATCTTTATCTACTCTATGTGATCTACCAAGTCTAACCATGAGATAGCTTGGTAAAGTAAAAGAACCTAGCAAACCGTAAATAAATAAAATAATATTTACAGTAATTTTCATCTTTTGCATCTTTTTTGTTATGCTCAATATAACTAATGCAATAATTAATATGATTGAGCACCATGTACATATATCGCCATATAAAAAACTCATCTTAATTCTCCCTGGTTACTTATATATTTTTATTATGTATCTTTTTAACATATATCTTATTAGTTTATCCGATAATCAAAGTAATGTCCATGACTTAACAAATGTTTTCGGAATAAATTCCATATATAAACATTTTTTAATTGACACATATTTCTATTGCTGATACAATATATTGTATATTATAAAGCTACCAACCACAACATAATGTGTTCAAGATACTGTTGGTGTGTTAAGCTGAATAGATTATATATATAATTTTTAATTTATTAATATGGTTAATGCTCATGCTTAATAGAAATAATATACATAAAAGCTTAGTAACAATTTAATACAGCTATAAAATGCTTAACTATAAAAGTGTTAAGATAAAAAGACGAAAGGAATGAATAATAATGATAAAAGTACTGAAAAGAAATGGCTCCATCGCTGACTTTGATGTCAATAAAATTATTACAGCTATATTATTATCAATGTCAGAAACTAAGGCAAGTGTTGATAATGTATTAGCTGAAACTATCGCTAAAAAAGCAGAAGAAAAATTACATACATACAATAATCCTGTATCAGTTGAAATAATACAAGACTTGGTTGAAGAATCCTTAATGGACTCTCCTAGAAAGGATGCTGCAAAAAGATACATACTCTATAGATACGAAAGAGATAAGACAAGAGATAAAAGAAGCAAGCGTACTGATGGGAGGATACTGTCAGAAGAATTTGTCAGTCGCTACAAGCATCGTCCAAACCCAATGAAACAATTAGGCTCTTTTGTTTATTATAGAACATATTCCAGGTGGCTTCCTGAAGAGAAGAGACGTGAATATTGGTGGGAAACCGTAAGACGAGCTGTAGAATACAATTGCAGTCTAGTCCCTACTACAAAAGCTGAAGCAGAAAAATTATATGATAATATCTTTAATCTAAGACAATTCTTATCAGGACGTACTTTTTGGGTAGGTAATACTGATGTTGCTAAGAATTATCCTATGTCCAATTATAATTGTTCATTTACAATTATTGATGACTTTGATGCCTTCAAGGATTTGTTCTACCTGTTAATGATAGGCTCTGGAGTAGGTATTAGAATATTAAAAGATGATATTGCTAAGTTACCAAAGATCAGAACTAAATTTGATATTATTCATGAAGATTATACCCCTACTCCAATACATCTTCGAGAAGATAATACAAGTTTAGAATTCAGCCATAACAATACTGCTAAAATCATTATAGGTGATAGCAAAGAAGGATGGGTTCAAGCAATAGATTTTTATCTAAAAGTACTATATAGTAACGAATACCGTAAAATAAATACCATAATAATTAATTATAATCACGTGAGACCAAAAGGTGAGAAACTTAAGACCTTCGGTGGTACAGCCAGCGGTCACTCCAGCTTAAAAAACATGTTTATAAAAGCTACTAACATAATTAAAAAACGTGGTGTATTGAACGGTGAAGATTATACTAAACTTCTTCCAATTGATTGCCTTGATATAGCTAATATCATTGGCGAAAATGTAGTTGTAGGTGGTGTTAGAAGAACTGCTGAGATCGTACTTGTAGACCCAGATGACAAAGAAGCTATTGAAGCAAAAAACAATCTCTATAAACAAATTGATGGTCAATGGATTGTTGATGAAGATATCATTCACCGTCAGATGAGTAATAATTCAATCTATTATAGAGAAAAACCCTCTAGAGAACAATTACATTGGCAATTAGAGCAAATGCGTTATTCTGGAGAACCTGGATGGGTTAATGAAGCTGCTGGTAAGAAAAGAAGACCCAATATGAACGGTGTCAATCCTTGCGGTGAGATTTTACTTGATTCAAAAGGTTTATGTAATCTAACCACCGTCAATGTATTCTCTTTTATAAACAAAGATGATACTTTAGACTATGATGGTCTATATGAAGCACAAAAATTATCAGCAAGAGCTGGATACAGGATGACTTGTACAGAATTGGAGATTCCTAGATGGAACTACATTCATAAAAGAGATAAACTATTAGGCTGTTCCTTGACCGGATGGCAAGATATGGTTAATGCAGTTGGACTTACTACAAAAGAACAGGGAAAATTACTTAAAGAATTAAGAGAAATCGCCAAAACATCTGCCAATGAATATGCTGGTGAAATAGGCGAAAACGAACCTCTACTAGTAACAACGGTGAAACCTGAAGGAACTCTAAGTCAATTGCCATCTGTATCCAGTGGAGTTCACTACTCACATTCTCCATATTATATCAGAAGAATTAGAATAAATAGTGATGATCCGTTAGTAAAAGTATGTGAAGAATTAGAATACCCTATTTTCCCAGAAGTTGGTCAAGATTCTAAGTCCTGCACTACCAAGGTAATAGAATTTCCTGTAAAAGCTCCAAGAGGAGTTACCAAATATGACGTTACTGCAATTCAACAATTAGAGAACTATCAACTATTTATGGAGAACTATGTAGATCATAACTGTTCTATAACAGTACATGTAAGAGATCATGAATGGGATGAAGTTGAAGAATGGGTATGGAAAAACTGGGATAGTACTGTAGCATTATCTTTCTTGTCACTAGATGACAACTTCTACAAACTATTGCCTTATGAAGCTATAGAAGAGGAAGAGTATAATGAAAGAGCTGCTAAATTAAGACCTTTCTTACCTAGTCTTATAAGCAAATATGAAAAAGAAGAGATTGATTTTGACATTGGTGACTCCAGTTGTGACAACGGAGTTTGTCCAATAAGATAATATATACAATATAATCAGGCTGTCCCCCTACACAAATGTATAGAGAGACAGCCCTTTTATTTACTCATCTATATGGCTGGCAGATTCTCTACAAATCTGTACAAATCCTCATATTTACCTCTATAGGTACAGTTGATATCTGCTTCATCTCTATTGATTATATGATTTTCTAACAAAAATGTTTCTAAACCTAATTCCCCTGCAACCAAATCTTCCTGTACATCATTTCCAACCATTATACATTCTTCAGGTTTTTTATTTATACAGCTCAAGATCTCTTCATAATAATTTACACAGGGTTTACAAAAATGACTAGTCTCGTAAGATGTTATATGATGAAAATCTGTCTCTTTGAGTCCAGCCCAATTAATTCTGTGGTGAATTGCCTTTAGTGGGAATAAAGGATTAGTAGCTAGAACAACAGTATACCCTTTATCTCTAAGCATATTGATACATTTAACAGAATAATCATTTTTTGATACTGCTTTTTCAATCTCTAAAAAGCCCCTATCATAAAAATCGTCAAATCTATTCTTATATTCATCAATTTCATCACCAACTAATTCTTCAAACTTATTCATAAATATTTCCATGTTAGTCTTATTCTCTTCGTTTTTTCTCATGACATCAGTTGCAGTCCATACATATTTTACAAACATTTCTTTATCAATCATATCCTCAAATACTTTGTGCATTTCATCAAAATATGTCTTAACGAATTTTTGTTCTTCTAATGGTAATAATGTACCATCTAAATCAAATAGAAATGTATTCATTCTTGTACTCCTTACAAATTATATTTAGATTTTTTAGGTAATCTATAATCCTTAATCAATAATAAAGATAGTTTATATCAATGATATAAAAAAAATCCCAATAAATCAATAATAATTTACGGGATTTCAAAAATAATATCTTAAAATACATTTTTATATCATGTTGTAAAGATACTCTTACTTATCTATTTAATTTGTGCTAATAATTCTACTTATTAAATATTCAAGTTAGAATACTATAGAACCACCATCAACATTAATATCTTGTGCTGTAATATTCTTACCTTGCTCAGAGCATAGATACACAATTATATTTGCTATGTCTTCTGGCTCTTGTGGTCTATTTAGAGGAATCTCTCTTTCAATATAGCTATCAAATATCTTATTTTGTTCTTCTACACTATCTGCCATAGTTTTCAATTGTGCAATCCACATTGGTGTTTTAATTATTCCAGGACAAATAACATTGATATTAATATTATCATGTGCAACTTCTCTTGCAACAGCCTTACTAAAAGCAATGACTCCACTTTTTGTAGCTGCATACATAGAAGTACCTGGAGACGCATTCTTTGCTGCAATTGATGATATATTTATTATCTTACCCTCTTTATTAGGTATCATATGTTTTAAGGCTTCCCTTGTACCATAAATAGTTCCTTTTAAATTCAAATCCAGAATTTTATCAATTTCATTATCTGCAAAATCACTAACTGGTTTTATAATTCCCATCCCTGCAGCATTAATCATGATATGTAAATTACCAAATTCTTTGATTGTAGTTTCTACCAATGAAGATACTTCAGCAGATTTTGTAATATCAGTTTTCACTGCTATACTAGCTTGACCCATTGCTTTTATCTCATCAACTGTTTCTTTTGCACCTTCCAGATTAATATCAGATACAGCGACTACAGCACCTGCCTCAGCTAATTTTAAAGCGATTGCCTTTCCTAGTCCACCTGCACCTCCTGTTACGATTGCTACTTTTTTTGTTAAATTCATCTCTAGCATATACTTATATCTCCTTTCCCATTATGTAAAGTATTTAGTTATTCTTTATTTGTTTTTTGTTTTATGATATTATTATCTCATTATTAGTATTAAAAAGAATACGTAAACTTAATTAAATCATCTAGTATTTTTTACGTATTTTGTAAGTAAGCTTTAAAAATGACATTATAGATAAAAAAAGGTGATAATATATGCTTAATAAAAATGACTTGAATAAATTATTAGATTTTACCTTAGAAATTCAGAACATAGATTATGATTTTAGACAAAAAACTTTAAATATGATATCTGAACTTTTTAATTATGATAATATGAATTTTTTCTTTTATGATCTAGATAGGAATGATATCAATTTATGTAATCCCATATCAACAAAAACCGTTGAGAAAGCAATGAATTCTTACATAAAACATTATTTTTATAAAGATATTTTTCATAAAGCTTATTCCAGTAGCCTTAATAATAACTTATATCATAACAAAGTTATTACTGTTAAAGATTTGATGTCCTCCTATAATTTCACTCAGAGCGAATATTACAATGATTTTTTAAGATATTATGATTGGGATAATCAGATTGTATTACCTCTTAATTATAATAATAGACAATTAGGTGTAATTGCAATTTTAAAGCAAGACGGACAAAATGATGTTACAACTTATGAGTATTGTTTATTAAGCAAGATAAATGAAATAATAACCCAATCATTAAATATGTATCTAAAAGAATTTGAATCCAATCAAGAGGCTAACATATTTAAAAGCTCATACTCTGTCATACCCACTGGATTAATGATATTAAATTATCAATTTTCACATATATATACAAATGATACAGCTAAAGAATATTGTAAAATCATCTCAGAAAACAGAAATTATTTCTCGCCCACTAAGAATGAATACATTAATAAAATTGTTGATTTACTTACTTCTGATTATCATAAAAATAACAATAATGAAATCAACATAGATTCATATACATTCAAAATATATCCATTCATTGTAAGCAGTACATATCATACTATTGAAACAATGTATACAATCTATATAACAGAAGATGAACAACCAGAAAAAATCCACGAGAAAAAACTGATTAACTATAAACTTACAAAAAGGGAATTAGAAATCATCAATCTTTTATTAAAGGGGTTAACAAATACTGAGATTGCTGATCAGTTGTTTTTGAGCAGCCATACAATACGAACTCACATCCAGAATATATATGCTAAAATGGATGTTAACAATAGAACAGCTTTATTATATAAATTGAATTCTTAAGTAATCTAAATATATGATAAATCCCTAAGTTAGAGATTTATCATATAGATTTTTTTCCCATATTACTACCTGCTATTTTTAATTTTAGCAGGCGTAATACCAAAGGTTTTCTTGAATTGATTTGAGAATATATATTGATCTGAATAGCCTAATTTATTAGCAACTTCCTTAATTGAGTAATTGTATTCTGTTAATAGAGTTCTTGAGTATTTCATTTTATTTTCAAAAATATAGCTTTTGGGAGAGATACTATACTGTGCTTTGAATTTCTTGGAAAAATAAGCACTGGAATATCCTGATATTTTAGCCAATTCATTAATATCATGTTCCTCCAATGGATGCTTAATAATATACACTCTAGCTCTTTCTAGACGCATATCATAGCTTTTTCCTTCATTGCTCATCTCACAATAGATATCTGATAGAATCTTTGTCATATAAGCATTAAGTAATCTTTTATGATTGGTTCCATAACTTACATTTATATAACACTTATATATTTCATTCATCAAGTTTCTGTAGTATTCGCTGTTACTTGGTGAATAGTATATATAAAAAGGATTAACCTCATCACTGATGTCCTTTAATAATTGATTATCATATAAACCAAATCTAATTGAATATAATGAAGGTGTAATATCATATTGCTGTGCACTATGTATCAAATCAGGACTGATTAATATCATATTACCAGGTACAATAGGACATATATTACCATCAATATCATAATGTCCATTACCTTCTCTGATATACGCTAATAGATAATCATGAATTTTACGCTGTGATAAACCCCATTTCTTCCTTAATTCAACATTATGAATATCATGAATCTGGAAATGACCTTTGTATGGTGTCATATTCAACAATTCATCAAATCTCTTCCAATTATTATCGTTTAGTATCATCTTTTTATCTCCTCTTACTATTCATTATCTCCTAAAATAATTATATACTTTATAAAAACAAAATGCATCTTATAGGAGGTAACTATGAATATTGTAATGTTATTAACGGACCAAATGCACAAATATGCAGTAGGGTATGAGCAAAGTTTCATAAAAACACCTAATATTGATAAACTAGCTAAAGAAGGCTGCATATTTCGAAATTCCTATTCCAATAATCCAGTATGTGGTCCATATAGAGCTAATTTGTTTACGGGAATGTACTCTTCTGATAGTAAAGTATATCACAATTGTGAGCCTCTTCCTGAAAATATTATATCCATGGCAGATGCTTTTAACAAATCAGGGTATGAAACTAGTTTTGTGGGTAAATGGCATTTAGGTGGTAAAGGTAATTGTCCTATCCCTGAACACTTAAGAGGAGGTTTCAAACATTTTATTGGATATCAATGTTATAACGGTTTTCTGGATGATGTATTTTTCTATGATGAAAATAATACTGAACATAGATATAATAAACACCGAACAGATGTTACAACCGATTTGGCTATTGAAAGATTAGAAGAACTTGCCCATACTGATAACCCATTTTTACATGTTGTTTTTTATCAAGCACCTCATTATCCTGTTCAACCCTCACAAGAATATGAAGACTTGTACAAAAATGTGGATATGCCTTATCCAATTAATTATGAAGCTACTCTACCGTTCACACCAACTGGCTCTCCACGTAGTCCAAGACCTGTAGAGAATGACCCAAATTATCAACGTTACGGTACGGATATGGAAAAATATAAACATTTATATTATGGTATGGTTTCTCAGATAGATAACGGTATTGGACGAATTATAGAAGCTATACATAATCTAAATCTCGCTGATGATACTGCTATCATTTTCTCAGCTGATCATGGTGACCTGCAAGGAAGTCATGGATTAATCAATAAGAATTACCCTTATGAAGAATCATGTGGAGTACCTCTTGTAATATATGTACCTGGTCAAAAAGGTCATAATGAAATTAAAGCACCAGTTTCATGTATTGATTTGTATCCTACTTGCCTGGATTTAGCTGATATAGACGTAAATCGTTCATTTGATGGTGAAAGCCTACTGCCATTAATACTTAATGATTCAGGAATAAAAAGCAAACCTGTCTTTGCTGAAAATTATCATTGTCACGAAACAGACTGGGTAATGATCAGGACAGAACAATATAAGCTATCTGTTAAATCTGACCTTAGTGAACCTTGGTTAATGTTTGATATGATAAATGATCCTTATGAAATGAAAAATCTAGTGCATGATAATTCTTATAAAGAAGTTCTTTCAAACCTTATGGAACAACTTAAATCATGGAGCGAAAATAGGGTGAAACCACCTTTACTTTAAGTATCATATTACTAATAATAAAAGCATCCTTATATGCACTTAGGATGCTTTTTATTCTAAATAAGCTCTTATTCCAGCTTCTATATGACAATCCTACCCTCTTCAAATTGAAATATCTTTCTTATTTCAAATGTAGGTGTAATACTTATAGTGAAAACGGCACTTTTAGCTACTCTTCTAGTACCTTCAGTAACATTCAGTGTAAAAGGTATATTAGCTTTTACCAATATATTAATAATGCTATGTATTTGTCCTAAGGTAATGACTCCCAGTTCATTACAATCTTTAAAGATATAAGCTGATAACAATGATAGGACATCATTAATATTTTCCTCTCTCATTTTTCCACCTACCTAGTAGTACCTTATATCATTATATGTAATACAACTTTTATTGGATACTTGTATATTTTATTTATTATAATTCAAGGTAAGATATTTATTTATCATATTTTATGGTTCTACGAATATATTGTAATCACAAATAAAATATTTAGAGGTGGCATATTTGAGTATTGAAAAAAAGACTATGGAAATGATTGGCTTAATTAAAAACACACCAGAATTCAAGAATGCTAAGAATCTGAAAAATCGAATTCTCCAAGATAGAAATTTGACAGCTATGATAAAGAATTTCCAGAATGAACAGGCTAACTTATATAAAAGAAATCTTCCTCCAAATCAGATGGAAGCTGAAATGAAAAAAATCGTAGATAACTTTGAAAGAATTTCAAGTAGAACAATAATAAAAGATTACGCAGAAGCTATGCAGCAGGTTCAGGGAATTGTATATCAGTCCAATATGACAATATTAGAATCCATTGACAAAGAACTTAATATATAATCTAAAACGTTGAATTATGCTATAATGCATTCTTTTCCCCTTTCATACTCTCAATGGAAATTAAATGATAGATATAAGCATTGTAAACTATAAGGCGCTTGTTATCAGCGCCTTAATCCATATCCATCATGTCGTCATCTTCATCCATATCTTCATCCATATCGTACATCATTCTATTCATACTATCTACCATTGCATTCATACTATACATTGCCATAGCAGCCATATTAGCCATAGCATACATTGCCATCATTTGATGTCTCATCATCATAGGATTCATTACTGCCATTTGATTCATAGGCATCATTTGATCCATTTGTCTCATGGACATCATTGGTTCCATGTCATACATGTCGTCCATATCATACATTTCTTCCATATCATTCATGTCGTCCATATCATACATTTCTTCCATATCATTCATATCGTCCATATTATACATGTCGTCCATATCATTCATACCATTGGGGTATTTGGGTTTTGCTGGTACCATACGATTTTTTTTGTCATCTTTATCCTTAACGCTGTCAAAACTGTAAATATTCTCCATCAGATTACTCCTTATAATTATCTCTAATATTAATATATGTTAATAATTATCATAGTGATAGAATAATTAGTATTATTTATATTCATGATTATTAACTTTTTTGTAATAATTTCATTCAAATTATAGGTTTTAAATAAAAAATATGTTATACTAAACACTAAGGTAAAATTTGGTATTTATTTTAATAATAAACTCACAAATTGGCAAAAACAAAAAATATAATTGAGGTGACAGTTTTGAAAAAAATCAAAGGAAAATTACTCACACTAAGTTTAATAATTAGCTCAATTCTATCAATTGTCGGTATTTGCTTCTCTATTATTTTGATTACAAAATATAATAATGCCGAAAAAATTATTAACACAACCCAACTAACTAGTCTTGGATACATATTTTTAGCTGCTGCTGTTGCTAATCTACTAATCACATTATTTGTTCTTTATAGATTGGCGTTCAAACTTGCACCATCCATTAACACTATCAGCAAAAATGCTCTTTCCATAGCTGATGGAGATCTTAGTTTTTCACTAGACAATAAAGTTTTAAAAACTAAAGATGAAAGCGGTAATTTATTAAGGTCTTTTGCACTCCTTAGAAATAGTCTTGCTGATTATATTAAGAAAATAAAAGAAAATACCGATAGATTATCTGATTCTTCTAATCTTATAAATGATTCTTCCAAATCAATATTGACAGGTATTGAAGAGATGTCAGGAGCTGTAGAACAAATAGCAGAAAGTTCTTCATCTCAGGTTGCTAACGTAGAAAAAGGACAGGAAACCATAAATACACTTGGAAAAATAATTGATGAGGACCTTAATATTATTAATTATCTGTTAGATTCATTCAACGAAATCAATTCAGCCGTTGATGAAGGAGATAGTTCTCTAGATACATTATTACAAAAAAGTTATGAAAGTGCTAACTCTACTAAAAGTGTATATGAAATCGTTAGGGAAACCAATGAAAATGCAGAGAAAATAAGTCAAGTTACAACTCTTATCGCTTCCATAGCAGAACAAACCAACCTACTTGCCTTAAATGCAGCTATTGAAGCTGCCAGAGCAGGTGAACATGGTAAAGGTTTTGCAGTAGTTTCAGATGAGATAAGACAGTTAGCTGAACAATCAGCCACATCAACAGCTCAAATAGATGAAATTGTTAAAACACTGCAAGAAAAGTCAAATACTGCTTATGAAGAAACAAAATTAGTTCGTAAAGCTGTAAAATCCCAAATGGAAATGTTAACAGAAACTAAAAAGAAATTTGATGATATCAATAATTCCATTGAAATGTCACAACAATATGTTACTGGTATAAAATCTAACAGTACAAGCTTGATTAAATATAAAGATGAGGTACTAGAACAAATAGCTATAATATTTGAATTGGCAGAATCCAATGCGGCATCTACCGAAGAAGTGGCTGCTGGTTCTGAAAACCAAGCTACACAAACTCAACAAATAAGCAACGAGATAGATTCAATCTATATGCTTATCAATGAATTATCCTCAATAGTTAATCATTTCAAATTAGGAAACCATGAAAATACCCACCAAAATTAATTTGGTGGGTTATTTTTGTATTAATGAATACCACAGGCTATGCCTGTGGTTCTAAAAAGCTTATAGCTATGAGTAGAAAAAAATAACCTCCAATGCTAAGATAGAAGCAGGTTTGCCGACCGCATCTATAATAGACAAAGGAGGAAGTCCAAATGGACAACAAAAGTTTAGCACATACCAAATGGAATTGCAAATATCATATAGTATTTGCACCAAAATACAGACGTCAAATAATTTATGGAAAGATAAAAAAAGATATTGGGCAGATAATTCGTAAATTATGTGAGTATAAAGGCGTAGAAATAATAGAAGCAAATGCATGTAAAGATCACATACATATGTTAGTAAGTGTACCACCTAAATTAAGTGTATCACAGTTTGTAGGATATCTAAAAGGAAAAAGTTCGCTGATGATATTTGACAGACATGCTAATTTAAAATATAAATATGGGAATAGAAAATTTTGGTGTAAAGGATATTTTGTAGATACAGTAGGAAGGAACAAGAAGGCAATAGAACAGTATATAAGAAATCAATTACAAGAAGATATAGCCTCAGATCAATTAAGTCTGAAGGAATATATTGACCCGTTTACGGGTAAGCCGATAATAAAAGGCTAATGAAAACACCTTTAGGTGTAACTTGAGAATAGATGCAGTTGGCAGACTATTCAATGAGTCTTGAGACTCAGCTAGTAATATACCCTTATAGGGTAAGTGCAAACCACCCGTTTTACGGGTGGTGGTGATTTTATCTGTCAATACATATCTATTTCATTTTTTAATTTATCCATCAGTTCTTTTACAGATATGATATCTTTAATTTCATTTGCTCTACTACCTGAGAACACTAATCCCTCTCTCCCTTGAACAGAGTTTATTAATGCTTCTGAGATACAATATGGTGTTTCTCCTGGATTGCAGGTATGAAGGCACGCAAAACATTTCTTAATAGGTATTTTCCCTTTTTGTGTTTTACAGATAAAATTGTTGTTGATAGCTCTTCCTGGAAGACCTACAGGACTTTTAATAAGACATATATCATCTTTTGTAGAATTGATATAGGCTTCTTTGAAACTATCACATGCATCACATTCTTCAGTAGCAACAAATCTAGTTCCCATTTGAACACCCTGTGCTCCTGCTGATAAGATTTTCCCTATATCATTTCCATCAATAATTCCACCAGCTGCTATAACAGGTATATTTTTATTATATTTTTCTTCATATGGTGATACCATGCCTATAACATTTTTCACTATCTCTTCTAGGCTTTTGCATGTATTTGATATTAAGTCTTTTGCCTTGAAACCTAGATGTCCACCTGCCTTAGCTCCTTCAACTATTATAGCATCTGGTAGACGGTTACATTTTTCCCATTGCTTAAGTATGATTCTAGCTGCTTTGCTGGATGATACAATAGGAATGATTTTGGTAGGGCTTCCCTTTACAATCTTAGGTAATTCCATAGGCAAGCCAGCACCTGATATAATAATATCAATTTTTTCATTGATTGCTGTTTTCACATATTCTTTATAATTAGTCATAGCTACCATTAGATTAACACCAATGATACCTTTCGGACTTAATTTCCTTGCTTTTTTTATCTCTTTCTTCAAAGCTCTCACATTAGCTTCTAATGTATTAGTCAAAAAATCTGGTTCTGCATATCCAATCTGAACACCTGATATAACACCAATACCACCTTCATTAGCTACTGCTGAAGCTAAATTAGCCTTGGATACGCCTATTCCCATACCACCTTGTATAATAGGTAATTTAATATTCAAATCTCCGATTTTCAGCTTTGGTATATTCAATTCAGTCATCCTCCTAAAGTCATATTATTTGACAAACAAATATTTTGATAATCAAAGTATAATTCATTTTAATAATCTTGTCAAGTCAATATGTGATTTTAAAAACTACGTCTTGAATTATTACTACTGCAATCATATAATAATATTGACTATGTAGGCAAAAAAAATACCTATAGATAAAACATTTTTTCATGTTCTTCTCTATAGGTATTACTATATTAGTTCTTCATATGGCGATTTATCGCACTGATTAAAGCTCTTATAGAAGCTAAATTGATATTTGAATCTTTTCCTATACCAAATTTCACTTCATCTTTTTCATTGATAAGCCCTATATAAGCAACTGCTTGAGCATCTGCTCCTCCATTCATACTGTGTTCTTCATATTCAACTAATTTGAATGGTTCTATATCTAATTCTCTTATACCTTTTACAAACGCTGCAATTGGACCATTGCCAATACCTTTGACCTGTTTTGTTTCGCCTCTGAAAGTTACTTCTGCTGAGACGGTTACTTTTACATCTTTTTTCTTAGTATCTTTATCTTCAATTATACTCTCAAATCTATTCAATGATAAGATACTATCTTGTTCAAAATACTCTTTATTGAATATATCGTATATTTCTTGAGGATTTAATTCTTTTCCTGTTCTATCTGTTACACCTTGTATTAACTTACCTACTTCTGGATGCATTTTCTTAGGTAATTTATAACCATATTCAGCTTGAAGAATATACGCGATACCACCTTTTCCAGACTGGCTGTTGATTCTGATGATAGCTTCATACTCTCTGCCTATATCTGAAGGATTAATTGGAAGATAAGGAACTTCCCAGTATTTATTTTCGTTTTGGTTATAAACGTCCAAGCCCTTTTTAATAGCATCTTGATGTGAACCAGAAAAAGCTGTATATACCAATTCTCCTGCATAAGGATGGCGTTCATGAACTTTTAGTAATGTACACTCTTCGTAGACGGTAATTATATGGTTGATATTATCAATATTCAATTCTGGATCAATTCCTTGTGAATATAGATTCATGGCAACTGTCAACATATCTAAGTTACCTGTTCTTTCACCATTACCGAATAAAGTACCTTCAACCCTGTCAGCTCCAGCTAACATTGCAAGTTCAGTAGCAGCAACACCTGTTCCTCTATCATTATGAGTATGGACACTGATGATGACGCTTTCTCTACAGCTAATATTTCTGCAGAACCATTCAATCTGGTCAGCATAGACATTAGGCATTGACATTTCAACTGTTGCAGGTAAATTAATGATTATCTTATTTTCTTCTGTTGGCTCCCAAGCTTCTATAACAGCTTCACATATTTCTAATGCGTAATCAAGTTCTGTTCCAGTAAAACTTTCTGGTGAATATTCTAGAATAATTTCTTTAACATTACTTTTCTTAGCACATTCTTTTATTAATTTGACTCCATTTACCGCTATATCAATAATAGCTTCTTTATCTTTTTTGAATACTACTTCTCGTTGTAATGTTGATGTAGAATTATATACATGGACAATAGCTCTCTTACAACCATCTATAGCTTCAAAAGTCTTTTTGATAAGTTCTTCTCTCGCTTGTGTAAGAACTTGAATTGTCATATCATCATCTAGCATATTTTCTTCAATCAATTTACGTGTAAAATCAAATTCAGCTTTTGAAGCTGAAGGAAAACCAACTTCAATCTCTTTGAAGCCCATTTCTTTTAATAGATAGAACATCTTTGTTTTCTTCTCAACATTCATGGGTATAGGAAGCGACTGATTACCGTCTCTTAAGTCAACACTACACCAAATAGGTGCTTTTTTTATTGTATTTGAAGGCCACCTACGATCATCTAATTTTACAGGTTCATATTTTTTATAATTTTTAAAACTCATTCCAATTCCTCCTCTAAATGATTATTATTGTCAAATTAACTAAACTTACTCAACGTTTTTACCTATAAGACAAGAAAAAAGGCTACTCCTTAATTAGCAGATCTTTTCTATAAAAATAAAAAAGGACCTGCAGCTCTTGATTCAAGAGACGAAGGTCCGTGGTACCACTCTTATTTATTTCTTAGTAGAAATACACTCAGATGGATATAGTAAATGATAATTAACAAAAATGTTTGTAAATAACAGCCTAATATGAATAGACCTGTAAAAAATGTTGTATATAAATTAAAAAACCTTTCGTCAAAAGAGACGAAAGGTATAATTTATCGCAAACCACTCTTTACAAAAACAAATTTGTAATCCTATAGATACAGGTAACATTTACCGATATCCTGCCAATCTAACGGTTGGGTTCCGTCTCCTCCTACTAAACTTTCAGCGAGCAACTCCAAGGCGAGTTCAATATTTATCAAATGCTATTTCACACCAACCAATAGCTCTCTGTAATAATCCAAATATCTACTATTCCTTTTCACAGTCTTTTTACATATCAATTTTTTAATATATTATCATCAATTTATCCATTTGTCAATATTAAAAATGTATTTTTTTAAATTTATTAGTATTTTTATACAGTGTCATATAAAAACTATCTATTCAATTCTTTTTTTAATTTGTCTATTCCTGCTTCAATTCTTCTTATAGATTCTTCTTTTCCTAATATATCTGCTAAGTCAAAAGCACCACCTGGTGTCATAGCTTTTCCTGATAAAGCAGTTCTCAAAGGCCATAACATCTGACCATTCTTGATCCCTAATTCCTTAACAAAAGCCATTACAGCTTCGTGTAAGCTATCTACATCAAATTGTTCCTGCTCTTTTAACATTGGAAGAATCTTTTCCAAATTCTCTAATGAGTTTTCTGGATTAGTCTTCATTCTTTTATGATTATACAGATCAATATTATAATCTGGTAATTCTTCAAAGAAATCAAGATGAGCAGGTATATCCGTTAATACTTCCACTCTTGATTTAATCAAAGGACTGATCTTTCTAAGATCGATGTAGTCTTTTGTAATAACTTCCTTCATAAAAGGTAAAGCCAACTCATGGAATCTATCGTCTGACATTTTTTTGATATATTCCCCATTCATCCATTTGAACTTTGTCATGTCAAATACAGCTGGAGATTTATTAATATGTCTATAATCAAATTCCTTTATAAGTTCTTCTTTTGTAAATATCTCTTCATTAGATCTTGGACTCCATCCAAGGAGTGCAACAAAATTAACTATAGCTTCAGCAAGGAAACCTTGTTCTATAAGGTCTTCATATGATGAATGTCCACTTCTTTTGCTTAGTTTTTGATGTTCTTCATTAGTAATAAGAGGACAATGTACATAAGTAGGCACTTCCCAACCAAATGCTTCGTATAATCTATTATACTTTGGTGAAGAGGATAAATATTCGTTACCTCTTACAACATGTGTTATTCCCATTAAATGGTCGTCAATAACATTAGCAAAATTATATGTTGGATAACCATCTGACTTTATTAGAATCATATCATCCAACTCTGAATTATCTACAGTTATAGTTCCATATATATCGTCGATGAATGATGTACTTCCAGTAGCAGGGTTATTCTGTCTAATAATATATGGTACATTATCAGCAAGTTTCTTTTCTATTTCTTCTTTTGATAGACTTAAACAATGTTTGTCGTATCTGTAAGTTTCTTTTGCTTCTTCTGCCTTGTTACGTAAATCTTCTAATCTTTCCTTATCGCAGAAACAATAGTATGCTTCACCTTTATCTATTAATTCTTTTGCATATTTTAGATATATTCCTTGTGCTTGTCTCTCACTTTGAACATATGGTCCCACACCACCATCTTTGTCAGGTCCTTCATCATGTATTAATCCAGTATTTTTTAGAGTATTATAAATAATCTCTATAGCACCCTCTACATATCGCTCTCTATCTGTATCTTCTATACGAAGTAAAAAATCTCCATCTTCATGCTTAGCTATTAGATAAGCATATAGAGCTGTTCTAAGATTACCAACATGCATTCTACCTGTTGGACTAGGTGCAAACCTAGTTCTGATTTTAACTTTTTCCATGTTACTGCCTCCATTATTTATTGATTTGTTCTATCAATATTTATATCAATTCATTTAGCTATAATATTATATTAAGTTTTTATATAAGTCAACTAGATATATCCAATTTTATCATATTATATAATATTTCTTGTCAAACTGAATCTCTAACCATATTAAACCTATTAATGTTGATATTAAGGCATAATATATATTGTTCACCTTTTGAATCCACTATGTACTTGGAAACTCCTAGACATATGTTATTGGTCAGTAATGAATGAAATGGTTTTGTTATCCACACATCCAATATTGTATTAACTAATCTTTCATAAATCTCTTTTTTAGAGAAATCCATATGTTTTTTGGATATATTAAATATTGAAGAATTTCTTGTTCTAAAATTATCCTTATTAATATAGGCATCACTAACCTGAATACCTTTCATATCCAGTATCCAACAATTCTCAACATAAGAATATTCATCAAATATTTGTTTGAAATTATTTTCCTCATGACCTATATGAACACCGTCAATTTGTTCTTTTATGTTATTCATGAAATTTATAATCTTAGTCATAGTACTTCTATCACTATCAACTTTATTTTTGAAATAATATTCTTCCATATTATCTTTTCGTTTAAAATTATGTATTATATCATCAATCTCACTAGAAGATAATTTACTGGGTCTAGCTATATAATAGCCTTGAACAAACTGTGCTCCACATTCAATAAAAAAATTCAGGTCTTTGTCACTTTCTATCCCCTTTGCAACTACAACCATTCCCATCTCATGTGCTATGGAAGATATAAATTTCAATAAATATTTCCTGTACTGTTCGCTTTCCAGATTACTAAGTAAAAAAGTATTGATTTTAATAATATCTGGATTAATCAATAATATCTTATCTAGATTATAATAATCTTTACCCATATCATCTATACTCATATAAAAGCCTTTTGCTCTATATTTTTCAATAAAGATCTCTACCTCTTTTACTGAGTATAAATCAAAATCACATAAATCTATTGCAATGTTCTCGTATGGAATATTATATTCATCTGCACACTCTATCAAATAATCATAGGTAATTGAATAAGATATGAAGCTATCCTCAATATTTATAAATAATAGAGTACTTTTATTTTTATTATATATATGTGTAAATTCTTGTATTGCTTTTTTTACACATAATTTATCTAATTCAACAGCGAGTCCGCACATCCTAGCTTGTCGAAATAATTCATTAGGATTAACGCTTGTATTAGTATTAGGATCAACTCCTCTTGCCAAAGCTTCAATACCTACAGCAAAATCCTCATGAGGTGATAAAATGACTTGCATTAATATATCAATACTTTCCTGTTCTATGATATCTGTAATACTAATGTTATTCATTATAATTGCCCCTAAATTATATTTTGTCAATATAGGAAAATTCTTTCTTTCCCATTCCATTAAACTATTAAGTCACTCATTTGTAACTATCTAACTAAAAATTGTTTATCCATAATAGCAATATACTAAATTTAACTAGGTTAATTATATCAATTAACTTTCATATTGTAAATAAATTGTTGCTCTTGCCTTTTATTATTATTCTTCTATTTTATTTGTTGAAGTATGGAACTAAAGCTTTCAACATTTTTATTATCCAGTAAAGGTTCAAAAATATCCCCTACTTTTTTTATCCTATCCAAGGCATTGAATATAGTAAAATCTTGTGGCTTGATACCTGCTTCTACTTCTTCCCACTTCACTGGCATTGAAACAGAAGCATACTTGGTAGCTCTTGGGGAATAAGGTGTAATGATACTCTTCCCTTCCCACATCTGTAGATAATCGAAATATAATTTTTTCCCTCTTTTTTCTTTTAGTCTTTCTATAGTTATTAGCTCTGGATATTTATTAGCAAAATACTCAGCGAAGAATTTACTGATTTTCCTAGCCTCGTTGTAATCATACTTTTCCCCAATAGGTATATATATCTGTAATCCAGTTGCACCGGAAGTTTTTACATAACTGGTAATATTAAGCTTATTTAGAGTATCGTATACATTCAAAGCCACTTCAATGACCTGTTCAAAGACTTGTCCTTCTGATGGATCAAGGTCAAATACTAGATTAGTAGGCGAAAAAGGTTTTTGTATTCTGTTGAAGGTGGTATGAAATTCAAGTGAAGCTAGATTACCAAGCCATACAAGAGTAGCTTGCTTATTAAGATTGATATACTCACTTCCATCTTTCCATCTAGCTGAGTCAACAAATTCTGGAGCATAACTTGGAACTTTTTTCTGATAGAAGAATTTTTTATCATAACCGTCTGGATACCTGATAGTAGTCAAGAATCTATCTTTTGCATGTTTTATAATATATGGTGTTATATATATTAAGTATTTTAGATAGTCCACTTTTGTTATACCAAGCTCTGACCATAATAATTTATCCGGATTTGATATTTTTATTTTATTATTGTCTACCATAATAATTTTATCCACGATAGGTATACTCCTCTCCAATAGCTTCTGTAGCTTTTTTTGAACTGAACCCTATTATCTTTGGATGTCTTAAAGAATTGGTATTTGTCCATTCCAAAAAACTGACCCAACAGGTTAAAATAGGTTTTATCCATATGACATTTCTATCTTTATCTATATTAGTGAATGTACTTTCTTCCATACTGATTACGCTCATATATTCTTTCAACAAGTTATAATCAGATTCCTTGAGTCCTATGCTAGCATTACCAATATAAATAAGATTTCCTTCACTGTATATTCCCAATAGTAGAGACTTTATCTTACCATTACCTAACTGTATCCCCCCAATAGCTGTCAACATCTTTTTGAATATTTTAGTTTTGTACCACATATCATGTTTTTTACCAGCTATATATTTACTATTTATATTTTTGGATACTATACCTTCATAGTTTTTTTCTTCCATCAATTCATATAATTTTCTACCATCATCAAATGAATCTGTTATTGTTATTATACCGCTTTTATTTAATGTTTTATGAAGAATTTCTATTCTGTCTTCTAGGGGATGACTTCTCAAGTCTTTACCGTCCAATAATAATATATCAAAGGCAATATATTTTATTGGATATTTATTTGCATAATATTTTATCTTAGACTGATTTCTTACTCTTTCTCTATTAAGTATATAATTAAAAGTTGGGCGTAAGTTATCATCAAGAACTATAATTTCACCGTCAATAATACCACTTCTACCATTAAAAAGATGATTAATCTCATTTAATTCAGGGTAATAATCTGTTCTTTCATTACCATTCTTAGTGAAAACCTTATGAGTATCATTATCTATATACGTAATTCCTCTAATACCATCCCATTTTATTTGATGTATGAAGTCCTTATCCTCAATAATTTCTGTAGATAAGATAGGTTCCATGGGTTTTATTAATTCCATAATCAAAAACCTCTCTAACTAACTTGTTTGTTTTTTTGATGCAGTTTTCTTCTTCTTTGTTGTAGGTGGTTTTACTTTCCCAGTCTTAGTCTCTTTCAAACTGGCTTGTAATGCTTCCATTAGATCTATTACATTTCTTTCTGGAGCTTCTTTCGTTACTTTTATTTCTTTGCCGGATATCTTCTTGTTAATTAATTCAATCATAGCTTCTCTATAATCATCTTTGTATTTACTTGGTTCAAATTCAGCTGTTAGATTATCAATTAATTGATTAGCTATATTAAGTTCTTTTTCATCCACTTGCTCATCTTCTGGTAAACCTGGTACCTGACTAATGGGACGTACTTCATCTGGATAGAATATGGTTTCCATTACAAGTACGTTCTTGTATACTCTAAGAGCCGCTAGAGATTGTTTGTTCCTGATAGTTATAGTTGCTATAGCTATCTTACCTGTTTCTTCCATAGCTTTTCTAAGGAGCTTATATGCCTTCCCAACTATATCTTGTGGGGCAAGGTAATATGTTTTATTGAAATATATTGGATCTATCTCAGAAAGATTTACAAAATCAACTATTTCAATAGATTTACTGTTGATTTCATTTTTAACAGAATTCAAATCTTCATCACTTATAATTACATAATGACCCGGTTCATATTCAAACCCTTTTACTATGTCTTCTTCTGCAACCTCTTTGTTGCATGTGGGACATATTTTCTTGTATTTTATAGGAGTATTGCACTCCTTATGAATATATCGAAATCTAACATCTTTATTTTCAGTAGCTGCGAACATTTTTATTGGTATATTGACTAAGCCAAAACTAATTGACCCTTTCCACATAGTATGCATTAACTCATCTTCCTTTCAAAGAATTTTATTCAAATTATAATAATTCCTAATAAGTTGATAACAATATTTATTATTAAAAATGATGCTGTAATTCCTATTGTTGATTATCTTATTATTTGTAAAAGGTAATGTAATAATTCATATAATCTCAATCATATTATTTAATAATAGGTAATTAACTTCTATTGTTAAGAAAGGGGAATTATATGATTTTTAATGAAATATACGTATACGATGAAAAAGGTAAAATCCTAATGCTGACTAATGAAAAACAACTTGATTATTATCTGAAATTAGGCTTTAAGAGAATCACCGAAGAAGAAGCAAAAGCTCTACCTGATTATGACAAAATAAAAGAGATTCTAGATTTATAATAAAAATCATGACTATTACCAATTTAGATGGTATACTACAATTAGAAAAATCATTAAAAATACATATAAGGAGTTGAAGGTAATGACACCTAGAAAAAAATATTATGAAAACACAAGTAAGAATCTTATAAAACAATTTCAGAAAAGAAGAATTGAAGCTTATTATTGTGAAAACAAAGAATTGGCAAAAGATAAAATCCTTGAGTTATTAAAAGATGGATCTACAGTTTCATGGGGTGGTTCAATGACCTTACAAGAAATTGACTTATTTGATTCTCTAAAAAATGGTAATTATAATCTATTGGACAGAAGTACTGCCAAGAATAATGAAGAGGCAGCGGAAATTTATCATCAGGCTCTTTCTGCTGATTATTATCTTATGAGTTCCAATGCTATCACACTTGATGGAAAACTAGTTAATATTGATGGTAATGGTAATAGACTTGCTGCTCTAATATATGGTCCTGATAATGTAATCGTCGTTGCTGGAATGAATAAGGTTGTTTTAGATGAAGAGTCTGCATTGAAAAGAGTTAGAAATGAAGCTTCACCTATTAATACAGTTAGATTAAATAAGAATACACCATGTTCAATCACAGGTAAATGCAGTGATTGCCTTAGTGATGATTGTATTTGTTGTCAAACAGTCATAACAAGAATGTCACGAGTACCTAATAGAATAAAGGTCATTCTTATTGGAGAAGAATTAGGATATTAATGTATATTTATTCAATTTTTATAATTTATGGCTGTCTTTCTAGATATTGACATAGATATATATGTATGATAATATCATTCTGTAAATATATACATAGTTATTCTAGGCATTATAAGAAAGGTGGTTATTATTGTGAAACAATCAAGAAAGTTATTTACTATTTTGTGTATGTCACTTGTTCTTTGTTTAGTATCAATCAATTACAATTTTCAAGTAGCATATGCGAATCCTGCACCAATCAAGCAGCAACAACCTGAACAACCTAGCATATGGGCATTAGAAGATGTTCAGATGTTAAGTATCTATGATATTATTGATATATCTATGTTTGGGCAATATCAATCAAATGTAACTTATAGAGAATTATATACTGTAGGTGTTAAGTTATATGAAAAATTAACTGGCGAAACAGTATCTGATGAAGATATAACAATTGATGATATAGCTTTACAAAAAGCTGCTTACAAATTATTTAACGTATTTTTATTAGATGATAATATGAATGTAGTCGTTACAAGAAAAGATGTTGTAAACGTTCTATATAAAGTTATCAAAAAAGCTGAACCAACTTTCGACTATGAACTGGATTATTCACTTTCTTTTGATGATATTTCATCAGCAGATGGTAATCTTAATGGTGTGGGATATTTGGTTTCTAATAACCTTCTAAATGGTATCGGTAATAATAAGCTGGGACTTGAAAACAATTGTACTAAGGAACAACTTTTCGCTTTAACAAGAAGAGCTTATTATTATGCTATTCAAAAATCTGATAGAGCTGCAAAAGGTGCTTTTTGGAAAGTTAGCGGTGGAAAAAATACAGTTTATCTTCTAGGTTCAATACATATAGCAGATTCACGTATTTATCCAATGAATGATGACATATTAGAAGCTTTTGATTCATCTGATGCTTTAGCTGTTGAGGTTAATTTATTAGACAGTCAAGAAGGAATTGCTTATATGCAGCAAAAAATGGTATATTCTGATGGAACTACTATAGACCAACATGTTTCAAAAGAAACATATGAAGCTTATGAAGAAGCAATGAAGAGTTTTGGTGTTCTTACAAAAGAACAATATGATATATTAAAACCTTGGAGTGCGGCTTTTACCATTCAAAATATGCAAACTGCTGAACAATCAATTCACGCAGGACTTGGTGTAGATGTTTATTTTATGTCCAAGGCATTATTCAGAAAACCAATTATTGAAATTGAAGGTTATAAATTCCAAACTGATCTATTTGAATCCTTTGACCCAGAGTTCCAAGAGCAATTTTTACAGAGTGTATTAACTAAGCCTGAAGAAAAAGCAGATAATGATGAAACTGATCCTGCTGTTGATTCAATGGATAATAATGTTGAAGTGATTGCTGGAATGTTAGAATCTTGGAGAAAAGGAAATGTTGAAGAATTAGAAGAAGTAGTGGCGTATGATGAAAATGCTACTGATGAATTTACTAAGAAATTCTGGATAGATAGAAATGATCATATGTATGAGAGTGTATTAAGTTATCTTAATGATGATAGTGGAAAAACTTATTTTGTAATAGTTGGAGCTGGTCATATGGTAACTAATGCAGGGATAGTTAATAAGTTAGAGGACGAAGGTTATAGTGTTGAACAGATAAAATAAACTAACGTATGGCTATATTAGTGGTATATGATTCGTTTTACTTGCCTTACTCCAAAGGAACGGTCTGCGTAAAACGAATCATATACCACTTTTTTTATGCCCGTTATTTTTTAATATCATGAGTGTATGGTCAACTATTTTTCATAAGTAATTTGTTTATGAAAGCTGATATGTATTTCATTATAGAAAAAGCTCAGTGGGGTTAGCACTGAGCTTTAGGTATATTATATATTATTTATTTTTAGTATAGTGGATATTTTTTTACTAGGTCTTTTACTAGGTTCTGTGCTTTTTCTTTGTTGTTTTCGAAATCGCTTAGTGCTAGATATATGATTTCGGCGATGGTATCCATATCTTCTTCTTTCATTCCTCTTGTTGTAACAGCAGGTGTTCCAAGTCTTATTCCGCTAGTTACAAATGGACTCTTAGGGTCAAATGGTACTGTGTTTTTGTTGCATGTTACTGATACTTCGTCTAGTAATTTTTCTGCAACTTTACCAGTTAAGTCCATATTTTGAAGGTCAACTAATAGTAGATGATTATCTGTTCCCCCTGATACAAGATTAAATCCTCTTTTAGTTAGACCTTCAGCTAAAGCTTTAGCATTGTTGATTGTTTGTTGCTGATATTTTTTAAAGTCTTCTGATAAAGCTTCTTTGAAGCTGACTGCTTTTGCAGCTATAACGTGCATCAAAGGTCCACCTTGGATACCTGGGAATATAGCTTTATCAATTATCTTGGCATATTTTTCTGGACATAAGATAAGTCCGCCTCTAGGTCCTCTTAATGTTTTATGAGTTGTAGATGTTACAAAGTCAGCGTATGGTACTGGATTTGGATGAAGTCCCGCAGCAACTAAACCTGCAATATGTGCCATATCTACCATTAGATAAGCTCCAACTTCATCAGCTACTTCTCTGAATTTCTTGAAATCTATTGTTCTAGCATAAGCACTTGCTCCTGCTACAATAAGCTTTGGTTTGCTTTCTTTTGCGATTTTCATTAGTTCATCGTAATCAATGTAACCTTCTTCGTTTACACCATATGGTACGATTTTATATTGTTTACCTGAAATATTAACAGGGCTTCCGTGTGTTAAGTGTCCCCCATGTGATAAATTCATACCCATAATAGTATCACCAGGATTAAGTACTGCAAAATAAACTGCTAAGTTAGCGTTAGCGCCAGAATGAGGTTGAACATTAGCATGTTCTGCACCAAATAATTCTTTTACTCTGTCTCTAGCTAGATCTTCCGCTATATCTACGCATTCACAACCGCCATAATATCTTTTACCTGGGTAACCTTCTGCATATTTATTAGTTAACTGGCTTCCCATTGCTGCTAATACTGCTTTTGATACAAAATTCTCTGATGCTATAAGTTCAATATTATCCCTTTGTCTGTTTATTTCCTTATCCAGTGCACTAGCTAATTCTGGATCAACGCTTTTAACTTCATCAAATGTATACATCTACATACCTCCATTTTTACTTAGTAAATCAATGAAATCATTATAGCATAAGTTAATCTATATTGGAATACGCATTTGATATATTTGATTTATTTCCTTTTTTTATGAATTTATGAAATACCTAACTTAACATTCATTAATAATAATCAGAAAATATCTAAATATTGAAAACACCTAACCCTGATAAGAATATTAGGAAAATAAGTACAGGTATTATATATTTCAATAAAAAGATCCATAAGTTAGCTAATCTAAACTTGACTGTACCTTCATTGGTAGCTTCATTCAATGCTTTTTTCTTACCTAATATCCAACCAAGAAACAAGCAGACCATCAATCCTCCAAATGGTTGTAGTATATTGGAAGTCAGAAAACCATATAGGTCGAATATGCTTTTACCACCAATCATTACATGGCTTAAGCTGCCTTTTGATAATGATGAAAATATACACATTACAAATACAATTATACTAGTAATAATAACTGCTTTTCTTCTGGTCCATTTTCGTTGTTCTATTAAGTAAGCAACTGGTATCTCCAATAGGGATATAGATGAAGTAATAGCAGCTATAGTCAATAATATAAAGAATAGTGTTGAAAATATAGTTCCCAGGTTAGTTCCCATTGTAGTGAATACTGCTGGAATAGTAACAAATGCAAGACTTGGTCCTTCCTCAGGTGTAAAACCGAATGCAAATACTGCTGGAAGAATAACAAATCCAGCCATAATGGCTACTAATGTGTCTAGCAATGGTACTATCATTGCATTCTTAACTAAGTTTTCACTTTTATTTAAGTAGCTTCCGTAAGTAACCATACATGTCATACCTAGACTCAAAGAAAAAAATGCTTGACCAGCTGCGTTGAGGACTACTTTTGGTGTTATCTCACTAAAGTTAGGTTTAATAAAAAATTTAACACCCTCCATAGCTCCTTCAAGTGATAAACTCTTGAAAGTCAGTATTATCATAATTACAAATAATGCAGGCATAAGGATTTTACTAGCCTTTTCAATTCCTTTATTTATACCTGATGAAACTATGAAAATATTAAGAATTATATATATGCCACCCCAAAAAATTGGTTGAAAGTCATTAACTACCAACTCATTAAATGAACTAGATAAAAAGTTTGGGTCTGTTGTACTTATTGTTCCTGTGATAGCCTTAAAAATATATGCTAATGACCATCCACCAACAATCATATAAAAACCCATAATCAAAAATGCGACTATAACACCGATGAATCCTATAAAACCAAATCTTTTATCAATATTTTTAAAGGCTCCAACTGCATTACTTTGAGAGTATCTTCCAATAGTAAATTCTGCAAGCATTAATGTGAACCCTATTATTGCTACAGTTATTAAATAAATAAGTACAAAAGCTCCTCCACCATTTTCTCCAGCTAGATATGGAAATCTCCATATATTTCCTAAACCAACAGCTGATCCTCCAGCAGCCAGTATAAAACCTATTTTACTTCCCCATTGACTTCTCTGAACATTATTATCCTTCAATGTATACACTTTCCTCTCTGCAATTATAAAGTTACGTCTTTTGAATTTTACATAACAAACAAAAGCAAGTCAATTAGTTATATTTACCTATGTAATTAGTGCTTTTTTACTATTTGTAAATATTGTAATTAATATAGTAATATAAAAAAGATACATATAAACGCTTATTCTAAGATAAAATAAGTATATCCTATTCATGTTAAAAAAAATACTAATTTTATTATAATTATCATTATAAAATATTTACTAAATATTGTTAATTCCTATTAAAGATATTATTTATTATAATTTTGAATATTGAATTGATACCTGCTTAAGTATAGTGTACAATGTATTTGATTAGAATAACATTTGGATTGTATATAAAATATCAAAAAAATAAGCTAATTTTTATTATAAAAGAATAATTATAAGGTGATCATATGAACTATAAACTAATTTTCAAATCAGCTATTCTTTCAGGAGAGATCATGTTAAGAAATGGCGCTGAGACTTATAGAGTTGAAGATACTATAAATAGAATATTGAAAACAACTAATTTTCAGGTTATAGAATCCTTTGTTACACCGACAGGAATATTTGCCACTTTAGACGATCCAACAATTGAAATGATTACATATGTGAAAAGGGTTAATAAAAGAACTATCCATCTATCCAAAGTAGAACTTACCAACGATATTTCCCGAAAATACTGTACCAATCAACTTACTATAGAAGAAGCTTATGAAAAATTACTTGAAGTTAAAGGAAAATCGGCTTATTCAAATATGCTGACAATTATAGCTACTGGTCTGGCCGCTGGTTTTTTTACAACAGTTTTTAGTGGAAATCTTAGAGATTTTATTGCATCTTCTATTATCGGTGCCAACTTAGCTCTTATAGATATATTATTTAAGAAATTGAATATATATAAGTTTTTTTATGATATAGTTGGTGGTTGTTTGATTGCACTGATTGCTATTTTATTTACTAAACTTATTCCCCTTGGAACGAACTTCGACTTAATAATTATTGGTTCCATCATGCCTTTGGTTCCAGGTGTTGCTTTTACCAATGCAATTAGAGATACCATTGAAGGTAATTTATTGTCTGGTATTTCAAGAGGTGTTGAAGCTCTTATTGTAGCCGCATCCATTGCAACTGGTGTAGGAGTAGTTCTGAAACTATATTACTTGTTATCTGGAGGTATAGCAATATGATTATTCAAGTGATAGCAGCTTTTTTTGCAACTTTGTTTTTCTCAATAATTTTTAACATCTCAAAAAATCAGCTACTTTATTGTGGTATTAACGGAGCTATAGGCTGGCTCGTTTATTTATTAACAATAAATATGGACTCCATTATTTTTTCAACATTCCTTGGAGCTCTAACTATTAGTATTATAGCCCATATATTATCTAAAATAAGGAAAGCACCGGTTACTATATATTTAATTGCAGGTATCATCCCTTTAGTTCCTGGAGCAATTCTGTATAAAGCTATCTATAATATTGTAATTCAAGATTATGATATGTCTACATATTATGGTATACAGGCTATCGAACTGGCATGTGCTATAGCTGTAGCAGTTTTTTTGGTTGCCTCTGTAACAAAATCTCCAAGAATGAGAAAATAATGGAATGGAATAAATGTATTATCCCACTCCATTATTATTAGTTATATAGTATGTCCAAAACTAATTTATCAATAATTATTCCTTGTCGTCCCATTTTTCTGTTTCCATTCCTTTATCATTAAGTACCCCTAATAAAATTCCTATTGTGCATAGCCCTTCTACAATAATCATTACATTTTCATTAGGAACTTTTACACCTGCCGCAACAAGCATCATAACAATTGTACTAGCAATACTAATAATTACTTTGGTATTTGTTAACCTTCGTAGAATCTCTTTTTTCATCTACTACACCTCCTTTTTAAGTAATCTAGCTATAACTGTTGCTAGTTCCGCTCGTGATACTTTTTCATCAGGTTTAAACTCTCCATTTGGATACCCAGACATTATACCTTGTAAAACAACCTCATTTATATCTTGTTCTGCCCAATGCCCCTTAATATCAGTTAAGGTATTTTTATTATTCAATGCTTGTATAATTTGATTAAAAGGGTATTTTTCTCCTGGACAATTTGGTTTCCTTCTTGGATCAATTTCATAATGTCCCAGTATATGTTTTCTATCTAAAGGTATATTAACATCCCATTTTCTTTTAACATAATCTATTATATATTGATGTAACCAAATGGTTGCTGCCAACTGTTTATCTGTCAATTTTCCTTGTGTCATCCTATGTATTCCTTCATGTTCTATAGAAACCGAATACCAATTAGGATTGACTCCCATCTCTTTCACAATAGATGCAGTAGAATATTTTCTGTTATATGAATTAATTCCATTAGCCCATGCATTATCTTCAATCTTTACAAATTGATATATCTCTCCTGATTTAGTAACAAGAAAATGTGCTGATGATACTGTATTACCTGAACTAGTAAACCAATTTATAGTAGATTTTGCTGACCCTTCTGTTATGTGGTCAACAATTACTTTAGGGGCATGTCCTCTTCTAGTAGACTTGTTGGTGTTGTCATTTCCTTTCCAAATGATTTTATAATTATCCATTTATTCACCTCACTTTCTTAATTCTTCTTCTTAAGTGTATTATAATACCTAATTCATTATATGCTTATGAAAAAGAGAAAGTGAACGTTATAAGAAATTCAGTTTATGCCATAGCACTAATATCATATTTTTTGGTACTAAAAAAAGGCACTGTACATAAATAATTACATACACTGCCTTTTAGTCTAGGAATTTACTTTCTTTCTTTTTTTTCTTGCATACTCTGCCTGTTTGTCCAAACATTCTTGACATCTTAAATATCCTGTACTATGTGGTTTGCTGCAATCAATGCACAAGCCCTGCTCTTTCCTAGATTCTTTTAATTTTCTTGTGTAATACGTACTTTTCATTGTTCCTCACTCTTTCTGACAATCATTCTAGTATATATTTTGTCCTAATTTAGACCTTATTAAACTAATTATCTTATTACATATTACTTATAATAATATTTTACCATCATATATATGGTAAATCAATACTTTCCCGAAATCACCGAATATTAACTCATTTAATATTATATTGCCAATATCCTACATCTATCCATTTATTAAATTTCAAACCAACTTTTTCAAAATGCCCCGCCTTCTTGAATCCAATTCTTTCATGTAACTTCACACTTGGCTCATTAGGCAACGCTACAACTCCCATTATCACTCTAAAATTAAGTTTTCGCAATCTATCTATTAATTCTTCATACAAAATAGTTCCGACACCTCTACCACTATAATCTTTATCCAAGTATATTGACGATTCAACGCAAAAACGATATGCACTTCTACCTCTCCACTCAGAAACATACGCATATCCAACTACTTTACCCTTTTTTTCATATACTATAAAACAGTATTTATCCGTAATATACTTAATCTTATCTGCCATATCCTCTACTGTTACATTTTCTTCTTCAAAAGTAACAACCGTATTTTCCACATAATAATTATAGATATCACATATTGCCTGAGCATCACTTAATTTTACATCTCTAATCATATAAGTACTCCCTTCTAGTCTATTCTATGTATTTCATTTCTTATAGCAACAATACTTGTTATTACACTATTATATATGTTATCCCCTCTTATAACAATAGCTATTCCTTCCATCATAACAATCACACTCCTTAATCTAAAATTTTGACTAATTCATCTAATGAAGATATACTCTCAACCTGTTCATCATAACCTTTATCTCTATCTAAAACTATAGAATTTATCCCTAATTCTTCTGCACCTTGACAATTACTATAATTATCATCAATAAATAATGTCTGTGCTGGTGATATACCTAATTCCTCTAGCGCTGGTATAAACATACCTTTATCAGGTTTTGTCACTCCCATTATTGATGATATAATAAATGTTGAAAAATAATCCCTCAATCCCGCTTCTTCATATACATTTAATAAAGACGGCCAAGCATCAGAAACTATACCTAATTCATACCTCTCATAAAGTTTTGGTATAACCTCATACACATCATCATAAAACTTATATTTCCTATTATTATATACCAAATCTTTAGCTATCATATCTACAAGCTCATCATCCAAATTTAAAATAGGCAATTCATCAGAAAATATTCTATAAAACCTTCTAAAATGATAATACTCCTGCTCTCTGTCTATAATTAAACTTTGCTTTTCTATGTAATCATAAGCCTTCCGAAATGCCCTATTTATATCCAGTTCCTTTACCCTATCAAAAATATCTCTATCAATAAATTCATAAATCCTTGGTGATATAAACCAATTTCCTGTCCTAGGATAATTTAACACTCTCCCTGAATCAAACAAAATTGCTTTAATATTATTGAATTTTATTTTAATTACCCCCTAATACACGACTTAATAACTATTATACAAATCATTATATCAACCAAATAATTTAACTTCAAGAAATACCTATTTTCATCTACACTTTTTAAGAACTGAAATTTCAAATAGCCAATAGTTAATCTAACATAGAAGAAAAAGTGTTTTGTGATTATATTGACGGTTATTTCAAGCAAAATAGTATATGTATATGTGGAGTAGTGAGGCAGGACGCCGAACCCAGCTTTTTGCTCAGGACGAGCAAGTAGCTGGCGTAACATATACATATACTATTTTGCAAAAAGCCACGACAGAACAAAAATTTTTTCTGCCTTACTTGCAATATACCTAATAATCCCTAATATTAATAACAACTTACATCTAAAGTAAATTTTTATTATTTTCTTTTATCAAATTTCACTTGCAGAAAATCACAATTCCATGTATTATTATACCAATACTATTTTTAGAGGTGAGAAATTATGAATATTGATTTTTCTTTAATCATACAACTTATACTAGTTGCCTTAATCATGTACTTTATGTATATTCATATTGATACTACTAATAATAGTATGCGTTTCTTTAAACAAATATTTATCTACAACACCATTAGCTCCACTCAATATCTTGACTATAAGACTACCCTATATCAAGAAGATATTGAATCCTATCATAAATATAAAATATGGATTTTCTTTGAAAAAACGAAACTAATATTCAACTAAACCAACCTAAAACCAAAACTAGGAGGAATTTAATTGAATATTGTAATAAAGTTTTTATCTGATATACTAAACCAACTGTATTATGTAGTTAACGATTGGGGTATCACTATAATCCTAATCACACTACTTATTAAAATACTGTTAATACCACTAACTATCAAACAGAAAAAAGGCTTAGAACTTCAACAAAAATTATCAAAAGAAGTGGAAAGCATCAAGAAAAAATACAGTAATGACAAAGTTAAGATGGAAAAAGAAATCAGCAAGATCTCCAGCAAATATTCTGGTAGCATGATAGGTTGTTTATTAACATTTGTACAACTTCCAATAATGATATCACTCTACAGAGCTATTGCTAGTATACCTCTTGAGGTAACATCCACTGTTATCCTACCTTGGATAACTAATTTAAAAGCCCCTGACAATTATTATATAATACCAATAATATCAGTAATAATTCACTTGATGCCTAATATCATGTACTATCTAAATATATTCAAAGAATTAGAATTAACCAAACCAAATAAAGTCATGATTATAAGCACAATAATAATAAATGCATTATTTATATCAAAAGCACCTGTTATCATAGGGTTATATTGGATTGTATCAGGTTTATATACCTTCATAGAACAATTAATAACTAATATTATAATGCTAAGAAAAAAAGCTCAATATAAAGCTTCTCTACAAGAAGAATAAATAGAATTGTTAATACACTAGAGTCCTATTAAGGGCTCTAATTTATTATCTAAAAACCTCTGCATTAGATGTCTCTGAATTAGATTTAATTAAGTACAAACCTACACGCATAGAATATTAGTGGAGGTGATAGTCTAATGGCAGATGGGTACAAAGTAACATCTTATATAACTAATTTATCCACTGGAGAAAGAGTTCCATATAATTCATTGACAAAAGAACAAAAAATAGAAGCCGAAAAAAAGATGATTCACCAAATGGTAAATGCTATAGGATATAGTGTAAAAAGTATGAAAACAAAAAATCAATAAAGCTATGTACCTAGAGTCTAACATTAGTTAGACTCTAACTTGCTATATCCTATAAGCAATTGTCACACTCTGTTTTAGTAGCTGCTTCATCTGCTGGAGTTGGGTCTTCTACTGGATCATAACAACAAGGTTTAATTGTTTTTGGTCTAGTACATAACTCCAGTGGTTGAATACTTTGTTCTAACAAATCACCTTCAACAAATTCTAAGCAAGGATTTTGTTCGCAAGGGTTAATTGGTATACATTTTGGTGGTACACAAAGACCTCCATGTTGTAATATAACATAAACAAATATTTCCAACCAAATAACTTACCCTATTTCATTATAGATATTTATAATATCCTCTATAGAAATCTTCTTAGGATTGATTAATGTACAGCCATGTATTATTGCATCTTTTGACATTAGGTCTATACTCTTTTCATCCATAACATATTTATTTACAGCTTCTTCAATATTTATCTTTTTCATTAATTCTTTAATCTTATTAATTAAATATGTGTGATATTGACCTTCATCAATGTTATTAATATCCTCATCCATATATTTTAATACGTTTTTGACTTTATCTTGTAAAACCTCTTTATTGAACTCTAACATAGGTATCTGTAAAATTCCTACTGCTAATCCATGAGGCATACCACAATGACCTGTCAATGGACATCCAAGAGCATGAGGAATAGTAGCTCCACAATGACTCATTGCTATTCCAGCTAACATGGAGGCATAAGACATATTAACTCTAGCTTCAATATCTCCACTGTTCACTGCTTCAGCTAAACTATTAAAAACAATCTTAATGGCTTCTAATGCAAACAAATCAGTCATAGGATTTTCTATAGTTGATGTATATGCTTCTAATGCATGTCCCAAAACATCTAAACCTGTACATGCAGTAATGAAAGAAGGTAGATTTTTAGTAAGAACAGGATCTATGATGGCAACTACAGGATAAATCTTATGTGAAGATATTGAATCTTTTATCTTAGTTTCTGGATCGGTTAAAACCGAATAAAAAGATACTTCAGACCCTGTTCCTGATGTTGTAGGTATAGCTATTATAGGTAAAGGATCGTTTGATATTTCTTTTTTACTCTCTCCTCTTCCATCTAGATAGTCGTAAGAACTTCCCTCATTGGTTGCCATAACTGATATTCCTTTAGTGGTATCCATAGCACTTCCTCCACCAATGGCAATAAGAACATTACAATTTTCATTCTTGCATATTGCAGCAGCTTCATCTACTACATTTATCCTTGGATTAGGAATTACTTCATCATATAAATAATAGTCTATATTATTTCTTTTGATAATATCCAATACCTTATCCACTATGCCTGCTTTAATCAAACCTTTATCTGTTACTATCATGATTTTTTTTGCACTAATTTCTGCCAACTGATCTCCTAGAGAATTTAATTGATCTTTCCCAAAAATTATCTTGGTACTTAGTAAGAATTGAAATGAATTTAAGTTTTCCATTTAAGTCACATCCCCATTTTTGTAATATTTAATATTTTGTATTTCAATTATACTAAACTTAATTTTGTATTTCAATGAATCCAAGGGTATTCAAATTACCAAATCCTTTCTTATAATTACTGCAATCCACTACTATTTTTTTGATTTCCAGCTAATATATTAATCCTTTCCTCTTAATTTCAAAATTATCATATATATCAATTACATCTATTGTTATATGCTCAATGAAATAGTATAATGTTTATTATTGTTAGACTAACTAACCGTTACAAAATAACATTTAGTAACTTATCTCAACATATAATTAAAAAGGAGAAGGATTATTTTTTCTAATTTAATTTTGCCTATAATAACATATATTATACTAAAACTTATAATGGTTAAAATAAAGAATGATTAAAAAGGTGATGTTATGCAAAGAGCAGCACTTTACATAAGAGTATCTACTGATGAACAAACAGAATATAGCCCTAGTGCTCAAAAAACAGCATTACTTGAATATGCTAATAAGAATAATTACTTAGTCCAGGATGAACATATATTCATAGACGAAGGAATATCCGGAAGAATAGCTGAGAAAAGACCTGGATTTATGCGTATGATTGGTCTTGCTAAAAGCACCCCCCATCCTTTTGACGCCATCTTAATACACAAGTTTGATAGATTTGCTCGTAATCGTGAAGATTCCGTGGTTTACAAATCTCTCCTTAGAAAAGAATGTGGCATAAAAGTAATAAGTATTACTGAACATATTGAAGATGACAAATTCGCCATCATTCTAGAGAGTATGTTAGAAGCTATGGCAGAATACTACTCCCTCAACCTATCTGATGAAGTTAAAAAGGGTATGATAGAAAAAGCTAAACGTGGTGAACATTCCGGTACCTGTCCCATAGGGTATAAATTAGATAAAGCATCCAAAACATTACTCATAGACAATAAATACTCCAATATGATAAGACTAATTTTCAACAATTACACTAATGATAATAAATCTCTTTATGAAATAGCCAAAAATCTAAATCTGTTAGGATACAGAACCAAAAAGAAAAAATTATTCAGTAAACGCAGTATTGAATATATAATAAAAAATCCTGTATATTGCGGCTATAATAGATGGAATTATCGTAAAGGCGGTAATAACATTCCTAATTCCGCTGAACAATGGATTATAGAAAAAGCTCACCATGAACCAATAATAGAAAAAGAATTATGGGATAGGGCTCAACTGAAATTCAATAAGAACAAAGCTATCAGTTCTACCCACTCCAGACCAATAAATGAAAAAAAACATTGGTTAAGCTCTTTACTCCGCTGTTCCTCATGTGGTAGTACAATGTCTTCAAATAAAGTCAAAGGCAAATATATTAATTTTCGCTGTTCCAAATATTTTGAAGGAAGTTGTAATACTCCAAACTATATTAGTGGAAGAAAAATAGAGAACTATGTTTTAAAAAAACTAGAAAAGAACCTTGATAATTTTAGAGATATCGATATTTCAAAAAAAGATAGCTCTACTAGTTTTAAATCAGAAGATATAACCCTATTACAGCAGCAGCTTAAAAGAATAAGTAAAAAATATGAATTAGCTAATAAATCATATCTGGAAGAGATAGATACTCTTAAGGAATATGAAGCTAACAAAAGGAATATTGATAACGAAAAGAATGGGCTTATTGAGAAATTAGAGAAACTTAAAATAGAAGAATTACAAAATAAGAATGATTCAATTATGCACATATCTTCTCCAACTGACTTACTCTATCTTGATAATTCATCAATTGTAACCAAACATAAAATTGCTAAATCCTTCATCAAACAGATTGTATTTAATTCCAAAGATAATACCATTATTATTGATCTCTATTTAGACTGAATATATTAAAAAGGGCTGTAGAATAATATATTTTTGTAGATTGCTACAATGTATTAACCGATAGCCCTTTTTTAGTACATTTTATATACTCTATTGAAACATAGACCTGCATGTTTAAGTCTATACTGGATAAAGTAGATAGTTTTTAGATATAATGATAATCCAACAGCCATACATCCGTCGTCAAGATCAAAATCTATAACTTTTGCTAATCCTTGGCAACCAATACCTTGGCGTAATTCATTATTTCTATCAGGTCCCTCAACAAATCCTAGATAATTTATACAAGGAATACATTCTTTACACTCTCCATAATATGAAACACCATATGGAGCATATAAATCAATTGTTATTGATGGTGGATTCGTATCATCATCACAATGTGGAGAATCTTTATCTGGGAGATATAGTGCTTGGAAGCATTCTTCTGCTAATACTCTACAATGTCTGTCTAATAATTTTGCTGCGAATCTAACTTTTAGTTTAGATAATGTAACTCTAACACAGTTAGGTCTTTTAGGTAAAGTTTCAACACATGAACCATCAATCTCACCAATACTAAAATCAATATCAATAACTTTTAATTCAATAGCTTTAGTACATGGATTTTCTTCAAGTAAACATTCTGGTATCTTTATTTCTCTACAAAGATTAATACCGCATTCGTCAAATACTACTGGAGCAACACAAGTCAATAATTTAGGTTCACCTAATAGTCAAAGGAACACACATCAATCATTTCTATAATAGTTTATTTGGATTGTTTTTTTAATTACATCCACTTCTATCTTATCTATAAAAGAACTATATATTTTATTTCTAATAGGAATTGGATATTCATTAGTAGTAAATACATTGTGTAGTAGTATACTATTTTCTTCGTCAAAAGAAATACTGCTTATATTTTCCAATTCCTTTATAAGGTTTTTACGTTCTTCACTTAATTTTGATTTATTTACTTTGTACTCCTCAATAGAATCAATATCTTCAATATAAGCTTTTTTAATCTTATTGTACTTATTGTCTAATTTATTCAATTTACCCAAAATGAATTTTCTTTGATTGTTCATATATATTTTCTTATGTTTTGTAATGACTAATACATTATTGAAATCTTCAACCAATTTATCTTCCATCATTTTTTCAATCAAACTGACTCTAATCATTTTTCTCTGGAGACATGCTCCTTCAGAACTTTTTCTGCATCTGAAATATGAATATCTTTTTTGATTATTTTTATATACCATACTTCCTTTACAATAGGCACATCTAATTAAACCTGACAAATAATGGCTATATTCATTGGAATGATTGATCTTCTTAGTTTTTTTCATCCGTTCTATCTTTTTTATCGCTTGATGGTATATATAATCATCAATTATCTTTTCGTGGTCACCATTTGAAACTATCCATTTCTCTTCATCTTTTAGTACACCATTTCTATTTTTCCTGTTCCACCTCACAATACCAACATAGAATGGATTCTCAAGAATATATTTTATTGATTTACTTTGAAATAATCCATTATTCTTGGTATGATAACCCATATTATTAAGTGTATTTGCTATATTGACATAGCCCATATTATCATTAACAAATTTATTATAGATTAATTGTACGATCTCTTTTTCATCATCATCAACAACTACTTTACCATTGACAAATTTATATCCTAGAGGAGGTCTTGTTTGCATTTCTCCCCTTCTTGCTTTTTCCTTCATACCTTTTTTTACTTCATCTGATAGATTCAGTGAATAATATTCCGCCATAGCTTCTAGCATACTCTCAAGGATAATTGAAAATTTGTCTTCCTCCAACTGTTCTGTTATACTGATAACTTTTATATTACAGTCTTTTTTTAAAAGTGATTTGTAAACCACACTATCTTCTCTGCTTCTAGCGAATCTATCAAATTTATGAACCAAAATTACATCAAATGGTTTTGGTTTTTCTTTTGCCTTCTTAATCATGCTCATGAAAGCTGGCCTTTTCTCAGCTTTTCTACCTGAAATCCCTTCATCTATAAATATATTACACTCAGGTATATGTATATTGTTTTTTTTGGCATATTGCATAATTGCATTTTTCTGGGCACTTGGGCTGTATTCTAGCTGTTCACAAGTACTTACTCTTATATAAGCTGCACCAATAACTTGTAATCACCTGCAATATATTCTTCTTATTATATTCTATTTTACTTTTTACTACTTTATTATTATATTCACGCAAACTATTAGGGCTGTCTGTTTATATACAGACAACCCTTACAATCTATCTTTCCACTATTATGGCAGTTCCTTGACCTCCACCAATACATAATGTAGCCAAACCTGTTTTACTTTCACGTTTCATCATCTCATATATTAGAGTCACTAATATACGTGCTCCTGATGCACCTATAGGATGACCTAATGCAATTGCTCCTCCGTTAACATTCACTTTTTCTTTATCCAAACCTAAATCTCTTAATACAGCTATGGATTGTGCAGCAAATGCTTCATTGGCTTCTATTAGATCAAGGTCATCAACTGTCATTGAAGCTTTTTCTAGAGCTTTTTTAGTAGCTGGTACTGGAGCATAACCCATTATGCTTGGATTAAGTGCCGCTGATGCATAAGATTTTATAGTAACCAAAGGTTCTATACCTAATTCTTCTGCTTTTTCTTTAGCCATAACTATAAGCATAGCTCCACCATCATTGATTCCTGAAGCATTACCAGCTGTGACAGTACCTTCTCTATCAAATGCTGGTCTTAACTTACCAAGTTTATCTATGCTCATACCATGTTTTGGAAATTCATCTTTATTAAATATTACAGGATTACCTTTGCGTTGAGGTATTACTACTGGGACTATCTCATCTTGGAATCTATCTTCTTTTTGGGCTTTTTCAGCTTTCAATTGACTGTTAAGAGAAAATTCATCTTGTTCTTCTCTTGTTATTTCCCATTGTTTTGCAACATTTTCAGCTGTGATTCCCATATGATATTTATTGAATATATCTGTTAATCCATCATTTATCATTGAATCAACAAGTTCACCATTTCCCATCCTGTAACCCCATCTAGCTTTTGGTATCAAATATGGTGCATTACTCATACTTTCAACACCACCTGCAAGAACTACATCTGCATCTCCAAGCATTATGAATTGTGCAGCCATACTTACAGTCCTAAGTCCAGAACCACAAACTTTATTGATTGTAATAGCAGGTGTAGTTTCTGGTACATCCGCACCAATCGCAATCTGTCTAGCAGTATTTTGTCCAAGCCCTGCTGTTAAGACATTACCTATAAGAACTTCATCAATGAGCGCTGGTTTTATTCCTGCTCTTTCAATTGCGGCTTTTGCTGTAACCACCCCTAGTTCAACAGCTGAAAGCTTAGCTAAACTACCTCCGAATTTACCTATTGGCGTTCTTGCTGCACCTACAATCACTACTTCTCTCATAAATACCCAATCCTCTCCAAAAATAGTATTTTCTTATCATCTTCCTTTTTTATAATACGATACCACCAGATACTTCAAGTACAGAACCTGTTACATAAGTTGCTTCATCAGAAGCTAGATATAGATAAGCATTGGCAATATCTTCTGGTAGACCTAATCTCTTGACAGGTGCTTTATCTCTCATCATGTTGAGTACTTTTTCAGGCATGCTTTCTGTCATAGGTGTAAGAATAAAACCAGGTGCTACAGCATTGACACGTACACCTTTTTTACCTAACTCTTTTGCCCATGTTTTAGTCATTCCAATTACGCCCCATTTGGTAGCAGCATAATTAGTTTGACCGTAGTTTCCGTATAATCCAACAACTGATGTAGCATTTAGGATTACTCCCTTGCCTTGCTCTACCATTACTTTTGCAGCAGCTTGACCACAGTTATATACACCTTTTAGATTTACATCTATCACTTTATCAAAGTTTTCTTCTGTCATCTTGACTAAAGTACCATCTGCAGTTATTCCTGCATTATTAACAATGATATCCAATTTTCTGTAGGCATCCAAAGTTTTTCTGACCATGGTATCAACCTGTTGTTTGTCAGTCACATCAACAGTTATACCAATAGCTTCGCCACCATTTTTGATTATCTTATTAACAGTCTCTTCAACTTCATTCTCAAATAAAGACGCTATTACCACTTTTGCCCCTTCTTCAGCAAACCTGATTGCTGTTGCAGCTCCTATACCACGTCCTGCTCCTGTAATAATTGCAACTTTATCCTTTAACCTCACATATACTCCTCCTTTAACATTATAAAATAAATTAACTTAACCTATGCACAAATAATCCACTTCTTAGTTTTGGCTCGAACCATGTTGATTTTGGTGGCATTACTTCCCCTGTATCAGCAACTTCCATCAAATCATCTATTGTAGTTGGACACATGGAAAAAGCAACTTTCATTCCTTCATCAACACGTCTCTCAAGTTCTTTAAGTCCTCTGATTCCACCTATGAAATCTATTCTTTTATCTGTCCTAGGGTCTTTGATGTCAAGGATTGGTCCTAATAGATTATCTTGTAGAATAGCAACATCCAATCTATCAACAATGTTTTCCTTGTTAGTGATTTCATATTTTGCAGTGATCTTATACCACTTATTATCTAGGTACATACCATATGTATGCTTATCTACAGGTCTATAACTACCTCCTGCATATTCTTCCACTAAGAAATTATCCTTAACTTTGTCTAAGAACTCTTCTTTTGTATAGCCATTCAAATCCTTAACTACCCTGTTATAATCCATTATGAATAAATCTTCATCTGGAAAGATAACTGATAGGAAATAATTGAATTCTTCTTCTCCTGTGAAATCTGGATTCTCTTCTCTTCTTTTCAATCCTACTTTTACAGAAGAGGCAGAACGATGATGTCCATCGGCTATATATAAATATTCGGTGTTCTCAAATATTCTACTAATATTATCTATTATAAAATCCCCATTGATAACCCAAACAATATGTGTAATATCATCTTCACTTGTAAAATTGTATATAGGCTTGTTGAACTTAATATAATCATTGATAATCTTATTTAGTTCGTCATTTTTCCTATATGTTAAAAATATTGGTGCTGTATTTGCATCACAGTAATCAAAATTATTGATCCTGTCGACTTCCTTAGCTGGTCTTGTGAACTCATGCTTCTTGATAACATTATTCATATAATCATCAATAGATGTACAACCTACAAGTCCAGTTTGAACTCTTCCATCCATGATTTGTCTGTAGATATAGTAGCATGGACTCTCATCTTGAACTAGAATCTTATCTTCAATCATTTTGTCAAGATTTTTCCTAGCTGTTTCATATACAACTTTATCGTATTGATCTACACTGTCATCCACATCTATTTCTGCACGAACAACATGTAAAAATGAATAATCATTACCAGCTGACATTTCATTTGCTTCTTTTCTATTCATGACATCATAAGGAAGAGAAGCTACTTTCTCTACTAAATCTTTACTAGGTCTAATACCCATAAAAGGTCTAACTACAGCCATATGCTAACCTCCAATCAAAGTTTTGTTATACTAAAAGTATTCTTTAACTTTATCTATTATCTCTAAACCAATTCTAGCTTGAGCCTCTTTGGTAGATGCTCCTATATGAGGTGTCAATGAAACTTTTTCATGAGTGAACAACTTCTTATTCTTAGTAGGTTCTTCCTCAAATACATCAATAGCCGCTCCTGCTACTTTTCCATAATCCAAAGCTTTTATTAATGCTTCTTCATCTACAACGCCGCCTCTTGCACAGTTAACGATATAAACTCCGTCTTTCATCATATTGAATTCATTTTCGCTAAGTACTGGTCCCACTTCTTTGATGAAAGGTATATGTAATGATATAAAATCAGAAGTCTTTATTAATTCTTCTTTTGAAACACAGCTAAATTCATCATATCCATCTTTAGCTATAATATCTGTATAGATAACCTTCATTCCTAGCACACTAGCTCTCTTGGCTACTTCTACAGCTATTCTTCCAAAACCTATAAGACCTAAAGTCTTTCCAGATAATTCTATGCCTTTATAAGCTTTCTTATACCACATTCCATCTCTCATTGTAACATTAGATATGTATAAAAATCTTGCCAAAGAAAACATATGAGCAATGGTTAGTTCTGCTACTGATGCACTACTAGCTTTTGGTGTATTTTCAACAGCTATACCTTTCTCTCTAGCATAAGAAACATCTATATTATCAAGTCCTACTCCCGCTCTGATGATTAGTTTTAGATTGCTTCCAGCAACTGCATCAATGACTTCTTTTCTGATCTTAGTAGCAGATCTAACAATGATTACGTCGTAATCACCTAACTCCTTCTTTAACTCTGGTACATCCAAATGCTCGATAACTAATTCATGCCCCATATTTGTTAGTTCTTTTGCAGCATTTCTATCCATACCATCAGCGACTAATATTTTAGCCATAATATAACCTCCAATAAATTTACTTTTTATACCTAATTATTAATCTAAGATACTTAATAATTTATAATAATCTATAGTTTCAATATATCCTCTATGTTTTCAAGAAGTTCTTTTACTTCTTCTAAAGTAGTATCAGCCATATGTGCTATTCTAAATGTTTTTTCTTTTAATTTTCCATATCCATTGGAAATCATGAAGCCTCTTTCACCAAGAGCTTTATTTAATTCTCCAACACTGATTTCTCTTGTGTTTTTGATATTTGTTAGTGTATTGGATGCATATCTTTCATCAGGTAATAATTCAAAATATTCATTAGCCCAATTTCTAACGTATTTTGCCATCTCGGCATGTCTATTAAACCTATTGTCTAGACCTTCTTCCAAGATTTTATCTAATTTATAATCTAAAGCAAACATATGTGACAGTGATGGTGTTGAAGGATATTGATGATCTTTTTTCTTGATAGTATCGTACAACTTAACAAGATCAAGATAAAATCCTCTATGTTCAACCTGTCTAGCAGCTTCTATTGCTTTTTCGGAAGCAGTGCAAATAGCAAGTCCTGGAGGTAGACCAAGAGCTTTTTGAGTAGAAGTTATACATACATCTATTCCACATTTATCAACTTCAATCTTAGCACCACCTGCTGAACTGACAGCATCAACCAAGAAAACTACATCAGGATATTTTTTGACAACTTCACCAATCTCATCTACTGGATTCATAACACCAGTTGATGTCTCATTATGAGTAACTGTAACAACATCATATTTACCAGTTGCTAATACTTCATCAACAGATTCTTTCGTTGTAGGGGTACCCCACTCTACTTCGTATAAATCAGCTGGAACGTTATTTGCTATAGCCATTTCATACCATCTCTTACCAAATGCGCCAACTGCAAATACAGCTGCTCTTTTTCTAGTACAAGAACGAATGGCTGATTCCATTAATCCACTACCAGATGTAGTTGATAGAATAATTTGATTTTCAGTGTAGAAAAGTTTCATAAGTTTTTCGCTGATGTCTCTCTGAAGCTTAGAAGCCTCTTTAGTTCTGTGCCCAATCATAGGTTTAGCCATCATCTTAAGCACATCATCTTTAACCTCTACAGGTCCTGGAATAAATAATTTTTTATGCATATTACAGCCTCCTTACGTTAAAATTAAAATTAAAATACCACTTTTTACTTACATGAAATTACTATTCATATAAATATATAAGTGATACATAGAGAAATAATATAATACTATTTTTTTATATTTACAATATCTCTCCAAATTAAGAATATCATAAATAATCCATACTACAACTAAATCGAAATTATATTTCTCAAAATAAAGAATTAATTATCTTTTTTTTACATTATTAAGTAATTAGAACACATTTATTAAAATTATAAGCAATATCCGACTTTATTTATGGCAAAAAAATGTGTGCCCATATAACTATTAGGTTCTCCTAATGGTGGGCATACACATGCATCATTTGCAGGGTCAACTGGTTTTTCTGGGTTACATACTGGACAATTCCCTTCTACAGGTCGACGCATAAATTTTCCATCACCTTTATGGAAACATATTTTGCAATCAGACACTTTACTTCCTCCTCTAAAAATTAATTTCAATATATTTTATGTATAAATCTGGAGTAGTGTTACAAGGTATAAGCTTATAATTATATTTTGTCTTATAAATTAACATAGAGATTTCCTTTTTTATGAAGACATGTTTGTCAAAAATTATTTTAGGGCATTAATCATAATAGACTAGAATAATATATTAATAAATAAGTTATTGAGTCCTAAAGTAAAGGGGAAATGAATATGCCATATCTACTATCGAAAAATAATGCTTCAAACTTACTCATAGACAAAACTGGAGAAAGCATATACTATAGACGTTATCCAATAAAATATAACCAAAGAGCTGTAGTCATCGCAAAAAGTACCAACAACGAATACTCCGCTTCTCTTGATGATTTTAACAATATCCATGTAATATATAAGAACTCCACTAACAGCTTAATACATTTATATGAAAAAAATAATAAATTTGAATTCACTAACCTAATGGATGACTTTGACAATACCTATCAAATAAGTAATATCAGATACTTGTATCATCAGAAAAATTATTTGTTCTATTGTGCTTATAATCCTTTTGAAAAAACTAGTGATCTAATTTTTCATGCTTTCAAACAGAATGAAAAAACTGAACCTCAATCACTATTTTCCGTCCCTAGTCTTTCCTCACCTTATGAATGTTTTATAAGCAACAATATCATCTATCTTTTATGCCAAATACTTAATGATAAAGGAAGCTATGAACTTAATCTATATAAATACAACATCCTATCAACTAATTGGGAAGAATTTGAAACAATAACAGATTCAATAAGTCCTTTTATGGATTATAGTCTATGCTTATGTGATGATAAGGTTTGTGTTACATATGTAGAAAGAGGCTCAACCAATACAATTTATTTCATTAAAAAGGATGATAAATGGTCTGACCCGATAAAAGTATATTCTACTACTGAAACAATATCACCAATTATTTTTATCTATAATAATATTGTATGGATTAATTTCAAAGAAGCCAATAAATTAATGTATTCATTATCATGTAATAACGGAACTACATTTACCGAACCAAAATTATGTTCAGCTCAAAATCCAGAAGCTAGACATTTCTATTTTTATGGCTACAACAACAATAGTCTTTCAGGAAACAAATTTTTTGGTTATATCTATAAATATCCTATATTAGCTGTACTGAGTCAAGTTGATACAGATAATATACTCCTTAGCAGTCAAACTAACCTTGAGATAAAATCAATTATCGGTAATTTCACTTCTAATGAAATGTACAATATTGCAGCATTAAAGAATGAACTGGATGAACAAAAAGAAGTTCAGCAGAATATAACAAAACAATATGATAATCTAGCTAAAATGGCTAAAGAATTGCAAACTCAAGCTAAAATGTGGAAATCAAAAACTTCTCAGGCTGAGCAGGAAATCAAAAAGCTCAAAAAGAAATTACGTAAAGCATATATAGCCAGCGAGAATAAACAAACTAAAACTCCACAGATCGATGATGCAAAAAAAGAACAGGTAAAAGAAGAGCATGTAAAAGAAAAACATGCGAAAGTAATTCCCGACCAAAATATAGATATTAAAATTCCCGAGCTCATTAAGCAAATCAAGGAAATAGAAAATAAGACTAAGAATTCTGCTAAAAATATAATAGCTGAAGATAAGATAGAGATTCTAATCAATGAGAATGTAGATAAAAAATCGAATACTGATTCTAATATTCTCAATGAATGACTGTAAAAAACTTCGCACCTGCTATTCTACTATTTAAGTAGATATAGGTGGGTGCGAAGCAGATTTATTTGTTAATATTTAATGATGCGTTGTAATCGTCTACTATTCTACCAACAGTCTTAACTCTTTCAATATCACCAGTTGATGAAATTTCATCTGATATACCAAGAATTAATTTATCCTTGAACATTCTAATTAGATCTTCAGTTTGTTTAATCAATTCTTCTTCATGGTATATTTCGTCAAATAGTACCGCAGCTATACCATCTACAAGATAGATATCATCACCTAATGCTTCTTTTACTTCTTCTAAAGTAACATCTCCTTGTGGTTTAGGCGTTATTGCTTCGATTCCATCTAATCCACATGTTTTGGCAAATGGTAAAAGTGCTTTTGTATCCCCGTCCCAATGAGAATATACAAACTTACCACCCTCATGCAGCTGTTTGCATCTTTCCAAATAAGATGGCTGAACATATTTTTCAAAGTAATATGGTGGTAATGTTCCACAATGCAGGTTATCTCCAAAATTAATAATATTGATAGGAGATTTATTGATACATTGAATCATTCTACTATGATATTCGTCTAATGCTTTAAAATATCTCTCAATTTCTGCCTCGTAGTCCATTAATGCATATACAGCTTTTTCTACACCCATAATATCAATATATAGATTCTGTACATTGACCCTTGGCATAAATATTGTTGGAGCACCTAGATTTCCCCACTCTTTCTTGGTCTTTTGGAAATAATCTTCATTCCATCCCCAATCACCATTTTCAGCTATATATGTAAAGACTTTTATATCTTCTTTGTTTTCAGCCCACCATTTTTTAGTTATTGCGTGAGGACTGGAAGGCGTCTTTTCTGTTACTAATGTCACTTTACCCACTGGAGTATCTATGACATGTTCAGTTCTTGTTTCACTTAATTTATTTTCATATCTCTTAATACCAGGTCCATCAATAGGATAAAAACTTTCATTATACTCATATACCCTAGCTGAACAACCAAGTTCTCTATAAATTTCGGGCTTTGTTTTTCCTTCATAAGGCTCAGGTAATTTTTCACCAGCGAATTGTTTATCTGTTAACCAGCATTGAATCCTTGGCTGCCAGATAATTTCACCATTAGCTCTTCCAAATGCTACATCTTCATGTAATTTGGCTAAATTTCTATTTTTGTGGTCTGTGATTCTTCCCTTCATAATATCCTCCTATGAGTTATAGAATTAACTATTTTTTAGCTGATATCATTTTAACTTAAAGCAGATATTTTTTCTCATTACATATTGACAATCATTATGGTATATTGATATTATTAAAGAAAATTAGTTGAGGTGTTCTTTATATGCATGACCACTTATTATTAAAAGATTTTCTGAAAGATGATGAAAAATATTATGTTGCCAAATCATTATTCAGTTCCAATATCAAAAGTAATTTACATTCCCATGATTTCTATGAAATGTTTTTTGTAGAGAAAGGTACATTTATCCACTATATCGATGATGAAAAACACTATTTACCTGTTCAATCCATACAATTCATCTATCCAGATGACACACATTGTTTTTCAGCAAAAAAGGATAAAGAAACTACAATAACCAATCTAGCATTTTATTTCTCAGAGCTGGATGATAAGTGCAAATCATTTTTTAATAGAATAAGGCAAGAAAACTCCAATAGTGGTATACCTAGTGTCTACGCCTTGGATTACCAATGGAATAGTATTTTCAGTAAGCTAGGTAAAATTAAACAAATGCCAACGGAAGTTCAAGAATATTATTTTCAGAGTATTATTTACGATTATATATTTATATACAATACCAATAAATTAAGTGCTATGAACAACGAAATTATACCTGGATGGCTCCAGTCTGCAAAAGAAGAAATGAAAAAACAGGATAATTTTGTGATAGGATTAAAAAGATTCATTGAAATCTCAGAAAAGTCCCATGAACATCTTTCTAGACAAATGAAGAAATACTATAATCAGACTCCAGCCCAATGGATAAATCAGTTAAGACTTGAAAAAATGGAAATATTACTCTTAACCACCAAAATGGATATACTAGATATAGTATATGAAGTAGGTTTTCATAATGTTTCTTATTGTTATTCCTTATTCAAAAAGAAAAATCTATTGCCACCAAAAGAGTTTAGAGAAGGCAATAGACGAATTTTTAATGCTTAAGAACTGTATAACCACTTGACTTTATAACTTTATATTCAGCAATCATAAGTACCTAACTTTGTAGCTTTTTCTAAATAATATGTAAAAGTACTGTAATCAACAGTCTTAGGAATAGAATGGTCACTGTGAATTACATAGGAAAACTTCTTCTTAAGCTTAGGTATCTTATTTTCAAGTTCTTGGTCAATAATTTTCTTGTCATTGGTATAGAGTTTTCTCACATCTATACCTCCCATGAATGCAATCTTATCGCCAAACTCTTCATACAGCTTCAATAAATCCATACCAGCCTTAATTTCAATAACTTGCAAACAGTCTATGCCTGATTCAATCATACTAGGAAGCAATGGTTCAACATATCCACAAGAATGCATTATAACAGGAATATCATTACTATGAGCATAATCAATAGTATATATATGTCCTGGTTGAATAAGCTTTTTATAGAAATCCGGTGAGAAGAAAGGTTTTTCTTTGAATCCCATATCCTCATAATAGAATATTCCATCTGGATATCCTTCTCTTTCAAATAGTATTTTCTGTAATTCTACTACCAATCTGCTATAGGTCATAACCATATCTTGAATCCATTCAGGCTCTAGAACCATTCCCATCAACATATATTCATGTCCACATACAGGATGCATTAATTCAAAAACATTGAGCCCTGACCAGCAAAAAAATCTATTGGCTCTTTTTGCCTCAGCTTTTGCTTTTCTATAGCCTTCAAAATCTATTCTTCTTTCATCTATTGTGAGATAAGGTTTAATATGTTCTTCCCATCCAGCTTTGTTTTTTACAGTAAAGTCTACATGTTCTGGTGTAGAATCATGTATTTTATGTCTTCTCAAAAACGCTCCATTACCATCCTTGACTAAAATAGTCTCCTCTGTTTCTTCTATAACTTCTTGTTCAAAATCAAGATCAGCAATCATATTGAAAGTCCAATAATTCTGCATATCCAAATTGAAATGATCTTCAAAGCTCTCTTCTTTCTTGATAAAACCCTTATTTCTCCATTCAGTATATGTATCTTCCCAAAAATGCTCAAAAACAGGTAATCTATCCACTGGTTTATGGTTAATTATATTACTGATTCTTTCAAATCCTGTCATCCTGCTATTCCCTCCTAATTAATCTATTTAACTGTATATTAACATAATTACTTATTCTTATTAATAAAATATATTACTTTTTAACTTAATTATATTACTCAATTATGGTATAATATATATGGGTGATTGAAATGAAAAAATATAGCTATGAAAACTTTAATCCATACATCATTTCTATAGGTGGAATGACAAGAAAAACATGTCCTTCTGCTGGAACAGTATTTCAGGAAAGAGTTGTCAAATGGTATGAAATAGAATTAATCCATTATAGCGATAAAGGATACATCATTACCAATGGAGAGAAATTACTTGCTAAGAAAGGTAATATATTCTACAGAAAGCCTGGTATGGTAGTTCAAGGTGTAGCAGCATATCATTGTACTATTATCATTTTTGATAGTATCTTTGATGTAAATAACATGAACTTCTACAATAGTAATGATCCTTTTGAAAATCCAACAAACTTATTACTTGAAACAATGTATGATAAAGCAAGTAAAACAGATTTTTTGAATAAACTACCTTATAGAACTACAGTAGAAGATTATGGATATTATAATAAAATAATGAAGGACTGCTTCCAGAGTTTTATAAGAAACGATGAAGACTTTCAATTGATAGGCAAAACTTATCTTTATAGTATAATGAATAGTCTCTTATCTGAATTACAGCCTATAAATAAAAGAAAAAAAAATATTCGTTCAATCTCTAGTAATTATGATAATATTATGGAATTGAAAGATTACATTGATAACAATTTCAATAAAAGGATTACCCTTAAACAGCTATCAAAAATGTTCAATCTATCCCCTAATTTTCTTTGTAAAATATTTAAAGAGATAGTTGGTAAAAGTCCTATTGATTATCTAGTCCACCTGCGAATTTCCAAGGCTAAAGAAATGCTTCTAAGTACTATTATGCCAATTAATGAAATTGCATACGCCTGTGGCTTTGATAATGATACCTATTTTTATACTTTATTCAGAAAAAAAGTAGGATTGACTCCTACTTCTTATCGACAGCAATATGGTTTGTATCAACAACATGGTTGATGACTTAGTTATATCTATTATCTATTACTTTACGTATTTTTCCAGTTCTAAAATTACGTTTGATAGTTTCAGGTTCTAGTAATTCAAGATACACATGCCCTATCAGATTTTTACTACTGAATTTTCCTAGAGCTTTCGCCTGTTTTTTAATTGAGTCCAGTACATTAGAAACAAATTCTTCGTTACACTCCATATCTTGTATAGTTTCTATACGAATATGTATCTTAATCAATGTTCCTTCATCTTTATCTATCTCAATTTGATAGAATGGTGATAGATAATCATTCTTTTTAATAACCTGATCTATGTCATATAAATATAAATCCGTATCATTCAACCTGATAACATCATCATTTCTTGATATGAGTCTGATTTTTGGAGACTTATTACCACAACTGCACTCTCCTTCTACATACTCAATATTATCACCTAATTTATACTTGATTATTGGATGCAGTTTTCTTTCTAAGTCTGTTATTAAAATATTGTTATCCTCATCTTTTTCTACATAACACCAATCTTCAAAAACATGATATTCACTTGGTTTACAGTGTGGACACTGGTAACCTATTGGTCCGGTTTCAACAGCTGCATATCCAAAAGACTTGATAACACTGCACTTGAATACTTTCTTTAGATACTTTTCTCCTGATTCTGCCATATGATTACCACTATAGTATATCTTTTCAAAAGTAATATCTTCATTTAATTCTTCTGCTTTTTGAGCCAGTAGTATTAAAGTGCCAGGTATACCCATGATTGCATTTGGTTTAAGTTTCTTTATAATATTAATACTGTCTTCTTTACACTGATTAGCCGTTAATGATAATATTCTGCATCCTGTTTTTTCTAGTCCCTTATTGGTAGCCAAGAAAGCTGTCCATAGACTACCAGCTTTCAGATAATTGACTACAAAATCATCCTTGGTTATACCTATATTTTTGAATCCAATACCAAATACTTCTTTGGACTTGGAAAATTCCTCTGCACTATACCATACAAATTTCTCTTTTCCTGATGAACCTCCAGATGAAAAAACGTAGCTGTTCTCATTTTTATCTGTAAGCATATTAGGAGATTGACTAATAAGTGCTTTACTAGTAAGTACAGGCAATTTACTAAAGTCTTCCAAGGATTTTACAGGTATCTGGATATCTTTATACAATTCTTTATAGTATGTTGACTTCAATGCTTGTTTTAAGATAGCGTTGATTTTTGATAATACAATTGCTTCTTTTTTATTCTTATTACAGTTGGATAAACCAATGCTGGAATATGGTAGATCTTCAAACCCTATTTGCCTAATAAGGCAAGATGTAATGTTAACTCCATCATGTAAAGAGGATTCTTCTGAAGAAAGACTCATATTTCCTGGTGAACAAAAACGATATACCCCCAGAATGGAAAAATCATCAATTATCTGCTGGTAATTATTATTAGCCGCAACACCTATAGTGGACATATAATATTGTAATCCATTAATATTTCCCTCTAATATATCTTTATAGTCTTTTATTATATTAATATATATCGTTCTGAATAATGGTGAATCCTGTATATCCTTTGAATGATTGATTATTATAGTGTGATGACCTCTTTTACCTTCAATGACTTCTGCTTTTTCTTCATATTCTTCGTATCTGTAGAGAGAACGTGTTCTTCTAATCTCCAATTTTTCATCAATAGTCAAATACTCATTTTCATATGTGACCCCTAGTATTTCAAGTGATTCATTAAGTAATTCAATGAATCTCTGAGTATTGGCATCTTCTTCAATAAATATATTCTGACAGCTTGTACAAGCATTCTGCTCCCACATTACTATATCTTTTGCAAAACCCATTGCGATCTCTTCTAATCTTTCGTATGATAAATCCTTAGTAATTAGACCAAAGCTAAGTTTTGGACCAAAAGCGACAACATTAACTTTATGGGATGTACCATTTTTGTAGTTTAGAACTGCTTCTCTGCCGCCGAACAGTAAGATGATATCACAGTGTTGCTTCATATAATCTTCAATATATGATTGATTCATCCTATCCCAATATATAATTGATATATAAGGTATCAATATATTATTCTTATCTGCTTCCTTCAATGCTTCAAAGAATATGTAAGCAAAATCAGGACTCTTTTTTGATACTTTCACTATATTGATATTTTTTGTTACAATTCCATATAGTAAGGAATCAATAGCTCCCAAAAATATATTTCCAGCAGCTATATGGCATACACTACCTACAGGTAAAGCATAGGTAATATTATTATCTATATCACAAGGATAATCTATAGAATGATAATCTTTTAACACATCTAATCTCTTTGATAGACTATCTATACTTAATACGTCCTGCAACATAGAAATACCTAATCTAACCATACTAGGGGAATAACCTAGAAGTTCAGGCAATATTTCCATTGATCTATTATAATATTTCTTATTTTTATCAGTCATTAATTGACCTGTTTGTTCTAATACATACAATATATCATCTATCGGTGTCTTCCAAAACTCATCTTTCATACTCTGCAACTTTTCATCAGAGAAATTTGATTCTATCAACTTCTCATCTAATGATTCATTTATATCTTTTCCCCATATAATATTTTTTATCATGATACACTATTCCTTTCTTTCAAAATTGTGTTTATATCTAATCTAACGTTATTTTGAATTCTTAAGTATCTCTAATGCTGCAATGGCACAACCTTTGTGTTTTTTCTTTCCTCCACGACGAATACTCTTGATATAAGTACCTTCTCTATTGCATGGACAATTTTCCCCTAATGTCACTATATCTGTTGAAAGAAGAGATAAATTAGGTTGGGCAATGTTATAAGGTGTAAGTAAATGCAGAATCCCTTCTTCTCCCATAGGAACTGGTTCTAGCGTCAATGGGTCACATACTCTTACACGACTATATTGTGGAATATGATAATGTCCATATTCACAAGAACAATAAGGAATCCCATGCTCTGCTAACCCATATGTATCCCCTATATGGCTAGGCTTCAATCCTATATTTTTCTCCATGTAACTTCCAAATTCTTTTAATGACATTGATTTTCCAAGATGATTTTTCCATCCTCCACCAGCGAGTATAAAACTTCTTTCATCAACTTTTACAGGTTTATGTATCTTTTTAATGGTTTCCACCATCTTGTACATGTAAGCTGGAAAACCTAATAATCTCACAGGTCCTTCACTACTTCGTTCAATAAATAGTCGAGCCCATTTTTCATCATCGAATATATATTGTTTACTTTCTTCATCCCATTCAATCATCCAATGGACTGATTTTTGTGGAGCCAAATCAATCATTTGTTTATCACTCCAACTAGTACCAATATCAGTTGCTTTAGTTATATCATAAGAAAGCACAAAATACTCAACTGGTATCTCAGAACTATACCCTATAGCATTAAAGACTGATGAAGCTATCTTATTTAGTCGAGATATAGAACCTTTGTCAAAAAATGACTTAGTCTTTTGTCCTTTTGTTCCCGAACTGGTCAAGGTTAATTCTATTTCCTCTTCAGGCAAACTGCATAAGTCATGATATTTCATCAAATCCACAAAAATTGGGGGTATATCATATATATCTTCAATTGTGTTTATATCTAAACCTCCATTTGTATAATCCAACATATGCTTCAGATAAGGATGTTTTGTCAATTGAAATTCATAATTCTCTTTCATTGCATTTACAAAAATTTGGTCATATTCTTTATTGAACTTAAAAGGTTTTAATCTACTTACTTCATCAATATATTTGAATGTACGCATAATCATTCTCCTCCAATTCAAATCACTTTAGGATATCTGTGTTTTTTATTTTCATTAACTAAGGTTATATTTTCTTTACTTTCTAATATATGCTGAAAAATCTTATTGCCAATAGATGAATTAATTTTTATGCTATCAGGATGAATTTCTTTTACTTTCTGTAGTATCAATCTATTATTATTCTTTCCTGGCATTATTCCAGCAAAAAAGAAATCTCTACTTGTAAACTCTTCATAAAACTTATGTACCAGAGAATCTTCAAGTCTTATATACAAATAGATGTTTGATATAAAATCATTATCATATTGGGTAATTACCTTATTAAGTTCTTCCAATAAATCCTTTCCCAATCTATTAATATCTACATAGCAATTTGAGGCATCTGTATAAGTTATGTTAATCTCACTCTTTTCCCTTATTGACTCTTCAGATTCAGGCAAAGGTATGACATTGATTCTAAGATTAGTATATATGAGATTAAGGACTTTTTGCAGGGAACTGGGTATATATAATTCTAGATAATCTGGTTTATCATAGAAAAGATATGTTACTTTTAAGGATTCACGTACAGTTTTTTCTATTATACCTTTGAATTTCATAGGCTCCATACATGATATTAGAAATGCACAATCTTTAAATCCTAGTTTTGAAGCTACTTTCTGTGAATATATGTGGCTAGTTATAGAAATAACATATATGGCTTCTAATCCTAATTCCTTACCATATTCTACTACCTTCTCTGATAATTCATATAAAATGTTATGTCTTCTATACTCTTTTTTAACAAATGCCGCAGACATCTCGCCTTGAGAACCATCAATTCTTAATCCTACATGAGCTATAACTTCTTCATTGTCACCTATCGCTACAAAAGATATCAGTCTCTTACTTTTATTGAGTACTTCCATGTTTTTTTTGTCATACATATTTTTATATGCATATGTATCTCCATAAATCTGATATATCAGATCACATATTTCTGGAATTTCATTTGGTTTAATCAACCTTATATAATAACCCATAATTATCCCCTCCTAATTGATACTTTGGTATAAAAATTATTATGAATGCAGCTAATACAGATAACATTCCTTCATAAAAGACTACTGTGGATACACTGACAATATTGGTTAATGCACCATTAATAATATAAGTTATTGGTATAATGCTGAAGCACATTGTAGTAAGAATTGCGAAAAAACGTCCTTTTAAATAATCTGGTACAATTTTTTGAAAAAAACCATACGCTGTAGCATTTACATGGGCTAATGTACAACCTGTTATAAATAAACATAAAGCAATTATATATCTATTAGTTGATAACCCTATTAAACTCATAGATATTCCCATAGTAAGAACACTGATAAAAATCTTTTTGTACATCTTCTCATTAATATCATTTCTGAAACTAAGTAATAATGTAATTATTACTGAACCCAATGCAACTGCACCTTCTAATATTGCAAGCCAGTTTGACTGTTCATTGATGACAAACTTCACAATAAGGGGTATAAATATTGCAATTGGTGATACAAAAAAGTTAAAAATGAGAAAAAAAATAATAAGTGCAAATAAAGGTTTAATACTTAAAATATATTTAAACCCTTGTCCGAACTCTTGTCTAAAATTTTTAGCCATAGTACTCTTCTTAACACTAAGATTAGTATGTATAAAAAGAATAATAACTAAAGATACGATGAAAGACAAAGCATTAAATATAAAAGCACCTTTGATCCCTACAGCATAGATGACTACTCCCCCAAGAAAAGCCCCTAGTAGATTCGATACTTGCAAAACCATAGAATCAAGAGCTACAGCCTGAGAAATACTTTCTTCATCGGTTAGGATTTCAATTGATGCATTAGTTGCTGATTCAAATAACGGCGTAAATGTAGCTATTAAAAAACTTAGAATAAATAAAGACCATATGGTATAATTATCATTACACACAAGGAATGCTAAAATTGCCATAAAAAAAGCTCGTACTATATCAGCCAAAACAAGACATGTTTTCCGATTAATACAATCAGCAATAGTTCCCATGAATGGTCCAAAAATAACTACTGGTATAATGTTAGCGGCCATTACTATACTCAGATGCAATGCAGAATTAGAATTATCCATTGATAATACTAACCATGAAAGCGAAAGCAAGAAAAATTTATCCCCTATAGAGGATATGAGTCTAGCAATAAATAATTTTCTGAAATCTGAGAATAAAATTAAAGGATGTTTTTTTATTTTTTCTCTCATATCTAATACCTCCTGTCATTATATGACATCAGATATAATAACACAATAATTCCAAATATTTTGTAGAAATTTGTCTTGCAAATGATTATAATGTTAAATTTTATTTTTCAAAATATATTTTCATTATATATCACAATTTATTAAGTATAACATCAAAATAACTTACTTTTAATAAGTTAAATACTCATCCAATTTAAAACTCCAACTGCAAAGGCTGGTATAACAGACGACATTTTCTTACAAAAACTATAGAAAAACTATTATTTAAGGGTCAAGCAAAAGCAGATTGTACCCACTATTACTTGACCCTCGAATTATTTTATAATTTTGAATTTGATTTGATGAACTCTACTAATTCATCTACTTGAGTATATGCTAAACAAGTAACTGTATCTGCTCCACCATAATATATAGCAATTCTTCCTGTTTCACTATCAGTTAATGCTGCACATGGGAATACTACATTAGGAACATCCCCTACACACTCATATAATTCTCTTGGAGCTAATAGATAAGGCTCAGTTCTAGCAATTACTTTCCAAGGTTTTTCTAAATCAAGTAATGCAGCTCCGAAATGATATACATAACCATTACAAGAAGTCAGTACTCCATGATAAATTAATAACCATCCTTCGCTAGTTTCAATAGGTACTGGTCCTGCTCCAATTTTAGTACTTTGCCACCAGCCTCTAGGTGCCATTACATGTCTATGTCTACCCCAGAATTCCAAGTCATTACTTTCACTATAGAATATATCTCCAAAAGGAGTATGTCCAGTGTCACTTGGACGACTTAGCATTGCAAAATTACCATCTATCTTTTTAGGGAAAAGCACTCCATTCCTATTAAAAGGTAAAAATGCATTTTCTAATTGATGAAATTCTTTGAAATCATAAGTATATGCTATACCTATAGTTGGTCCGTGGAATCCATTACACCATGTTACATAGTATCTATCTTCTATCCATACCACTCTAGGATCGTAAGCATATTCAAATTCTTTTACTTGTTCAATATCGCAGTTGAATTTTATAGGCTCTTTGTTGATATCCCAATTAACTCCGTCTTTACTGAATCCTGCATGAATTCTCATTTCTCTTCTTTTATCATCACATCTAAAAACACCTGCGAAACCATCTTCAAATGGAACAACAGCACTATTGAAGATACTATTTGATGTTGGTAGATGATCTCTTTTTATTATTGGGTTCATATTAGAACGCCAAATCACTTCTTTACAATCAGTTGGTTTTTCTTCCCATGGAATGTTTTTTAATGGTTCACCAATAATCTTATATTTTCCCATTGATGTCTATCTCCTTTATTCTAATATAATTTTATCTTTTATAATCAAAGATGTAAGCATAATCAGACCGCTTATACCTGCACAAAGTATAATCGGTACATGAAATAAACCAATAAGAACAATTATCATGAGTGCTAAGCAAGTTAATGTTGTAAAAAAATACTTATTACCTAAAACAAATGCTACCTTAAATAAAAGGTTAACTGGTTTATCATACATTGCCAATAAAGAAAATATATATATGCTTATAATCAATATTTCAATGAGCACCAACAATTGGACTGCAAAAAGAAACATTGTCATATATGTATTTCCAATTATACTTTGAAAAAAGGTGATATTATTGATGTTAACATATATTATTGAAAATACTGATACAAGAACAATCCAGACTATAGTAGATTTCTTAAAGTTTTTCTTAAAACCATAAAAGAACTCTTTGAAATTACAATTACCCTTATCTTCAGCTCTTCTCAACATCACATAGTATAAAGCTGTAGTGGATGCTCCACCTGTAATGCCTAATCCTAATATGGTAAACAATATCCATAGCAAATTCATGTAAAATAAATCAATAATGATTGTTCCTATTCTATAAAATAAACTATCTATAGAAAATAATTTTCCCAATTCCAAGCACCTCTTTTCAAAGTATATTTATTAGTATAAAAGGGGCTATCAGCCCCTTTTAGTATTAAATTTATATCAATTCTTACTTATTTGCACGCCACTCATCATATTGTTTTTGAAGTTCTTCAATTACTTTATCTATTCCTGCTGCTTTAAATTTCTCAATAGCTTTTGGAACATATTCAGTAGGATCAACTACTCCTAATTGAATAGAAGCATTTACTTCTTCAGCCACGTTAGTAACAGCTGACATTGTAGTCTTAACTGATGATAGGTCAGGAGTAAATCCTAATGATGGAGCATTGATACATGAGTTGTTGAATTCTTCGAATTTATCCCATTTATCATCTGGAGTACCTTCTAATGAATAAGTGTTGAATAAGTTACCAATAGAAAATCCTGGGAACACATATGATTTTTTACCTTGTTCAGTCTTAGATATATGTTTGTCATCAACTTTATTATAATGAGTTCCTTCAATACCATAATCAATTAGATTAACTACATACTCATCAGTATATAATAGATTCAAGAATTCCATTGTTTTTTCTGGATGTTCAGAAGTTACTGAAATACCTTGCATAGCACCACGAGTTGAACTATTATTTGCATAAGGCTCATGTACAGGCATAATTGCTATCTCTGACATACTGAAATCTCCATCATGCCATATCAATTCTGCATATGGTTGATAGTGTGCTTTCGCTATGAAGTAATTTCCTGATTTATTGTAGTCTCCAACTGTATTGATTGCTGCATCTGGATGAACGAATCCTTTTTCATAATATCTGTGCATTGTCTTGAATATTTCCATTGCTTCTTCAGTTTCGTATGTGTTGACAATCTTTGAATCATCATCAAGTTTTATACCAAATGGTAAGTTAGCTCCTAAGAAATCATCTATATTAGGAATATATGGAGCACTTTGCTTATCAAGAGTCAATGGTACTACTTCTGGCTCATTGTCTTTGATAATTTGTAAATATGGCTCTAAGCTTTCTAAAGTAGTAATTTTGCTAACATCAATATCATATTTATCAGCTAGGTCTTTATTGATGATCCACATTGCCTGCCATCCTAATTCTTTATTAGTAGGCAATCCGTAGATTTTACCATTAATAGTTGCACCTTCTAAGAATAATGGATGTAAGTTATCTTTGATACCTTTTCCATACTCGTTGATTAAATCATCAAGTGGAAGTAATGCACCCTTTGATACATTTGAAGCAAAGTCATTAGCCCAAGAACATGAAAACATTAGGTCAAAGTTTTCTCCTGAAGCAATCTTAACTTGCATTTTTTGATTGTATTCAGCCCAGTCAAACATCTTGATATCAACTGTAGCATTGATTTTTTCTAATAAATATTTATTTAATTCTTCTTCTACAAGAGCTTCATCCTTTTGAGGTGTACCAATTGTATACCAAGTCAGATTAACTGGCTTTTCTTTCTCTTTGTCTGAACCTGAATTAGTAGAATCTGTTTGATTTTTATCATCTTTCTTTTCTCCACACCCTACTAACATTGTTGATAAAGCAAGCATTAATGCTAAAACTAAAATTAAACTTTTTTTAAACATTATATTTCCTCCCTTTGAATTGAAATTTAACTCTATATTAAATTGCTGATAATAGCAAATAATACACTTATATTAACCTTTTACTGAACCTACTGTAAGTCCTTGTATAAAATACTTTTGAAAAAAAGGATATGCACAAGCTATAGGTATTGTTGATATAACTACAATTGCCATTCTCAACGTTTCAGAAGGCAGCTTGTTGACTTCTTGTCTACTCATACCCATTTCATTTGCATTTTGAATAAGAAACTCCATCTGTTTCTCAATCTTCATCAATAAGTACTGTATAGGAGTTACTTGTGCAGAATCAATATATAATAATGCATTAAACCAATCATTCCAATATCCTAAAGTTGTAAATAAAGCAATAGATGCAACAGAAGGTAATGATATAGGTAGTATTATCTTAAAAAATGTTCTAAATTCACCTGAACCATCAATTTGTGATGCTTCAATTATGGAATCCGGCACACTAGTTCTAAAGAATGTTCTCATAACTATAACATAAAAAGCATTCACCGTTAATGGTAAGATAAGGGCCCATATAGTATTTTGAAGTTTAACTACCCTTGTTACAACTAAATAAGTTGGTACAAGTCCACCACCAAACAACATAGTAAAAAATGCCATGTAATTGAAGAAACCCTTGTATTTAAAACACTTTCTAGATAATGCATAAGCATAGAAAGCTGTTACTGTAACACTAATGATTGTTCCAACAACCGTTATAAATACTGATACACCAAAAGATTTTATAATCTGTGTACCTGTCTTAAATATATATTCATAAGCAGCAAAATCAAATTTTGCTGGAAATAAAGAATATCCATTAACTCTCAAAACTGCTTCATCTGTTATAGATGACATTATAACTGTTATGAATGGCACAATACACATTAGTGAAAACAAGCCAAAAAATACTGTTATAATTATATCTGATTTTTTAGAAATATCATGGAAACTTCTTTTTCTTTTATTTTTAGCCATTTATTTCACCTCCACTAGAATATTGCGTTTTCTTTATCTACTTTTCTAACAATACCATTTGTAACCATAATCAATATGAATCCTACAAATGATTGGAATAAACCTGCTGCCGTACTCATACCCACATCACCTGATTTTATCAAACCTCTATATACATAGGTATCAATTACATTAGTTACAGGAAATAAAGGTCCTGATTCTTTTGGTACATTATAGAAAAGACCGAAATCAGCACTAAAGATTCTTCCAATAGCTAATATTGTCAGTGTAATGATCAATGGTTTTAAGTGTGGTAAAGTAATATGTTTGATCTGCTGCCATTTTGTAGCTCCATCCAACATTGCAGATTCATAATACGCCTTATCTATACCACAAATTGCAGCTAAATAAAAGACTATACTATACCCAAGATTTTTCCAGTTATTAATAAATACTAATAGTAAAGGCCATTTTCCAGGCTCAGAATACCAAGATATCTTGTCCATACCTAAAGAAACCAAGATATTATTAACTATTCCTTTGTCCAAACTTAAAAAGGTATATACAAAATATGAAACAATTACCCAAGATAAGAAATATGGAAAAAACATGCTTGTCTGATATATTTTACTTAATTTTTTTCTAGTCATTTCATTAAGCATGATTGCAAATGCTACAGAAAGAATCGTCCCAGTAAGTATGAATACAGCATTATAACATATTGTATTTCTAACTATTATGAATGCATCACTGGAACTGAATAGAAACTTAAAATTATCAAAGCCGACCCAATCACTTTTTAATAAACTGTTAATGAAACCACCAGGAAAATATCTAAAATCTTTAAATGCAATAACAACTCCAAACATCGGCAAATACTTAAATACAATCAACCATATTGCCCCTGGTAAAATCATTAATAATAAAGCAAAATTTCTTTTAATGTTGCTCGTCATTTTAAAAGTAGTCTTTTTGTTAGTTAAAGCTTTCACTACCTTTATCACCTACCTGTCTTTATTTATCGCTAACGTATGTATATTATATAAGCTATCTTCAATATTCTCTAGTTTAAATTGTTTAGTTTTACTATAAAAATATCACTTTCCTAGTTATAATTATATATTTTACTTATATCCATATATAAAATCATTTGGTTTTATAGCAAAAAGTTGTCCATTTATCAATAATAATCACTGTTTATATGCATAATACTTGTTCATTTGCAGATGTTATAGATATTACACAAATATTAGTTTTCACTATTATTTTTTTACTGCAACTATCACAAAACAACTATAAATTATTTATATTTACTAGATTTTTTTTATATATTTTTTTCTAATTAGTTATATCTTACATTATTGATGGACTAAAAAGTAATTTCATATTATAATATAAACATACTCAACTAGAAATATTTATTTAAGATTGGATGTGTTGCAAAATTGACAAGATGGATATCAAACATTAAAAACCAGCTTTTCAAAAAAATCATAACTTTTTACTCACTCATAGCAATAATTTTTCTTACATGTTTATCTTGTTTATCTATATATATAATTAATGATAATAAAACAAAAGAGATTAAGAATGCTAATTCAAGATTGATAGATGAAACCTATTATACTCTAACATCAAAATACAATACTTCGCAGAATATATTAAACAATCTTTATGTGAATAAATCTTATGCTGACTCTGTTTTAACTTTTTTAGAAATTGGTTACCCTGATTTTTATACTTATTCTTTGAATAGTTACTTCAAAAATAACATATCACATTTCGCCAGACTAAATGCTTATCTGGAGATTTCACTATTACAGGATAGGGATATTGACAGCATAATACTATATAGTATAAAAAGCGAATTCCTATATACCTTTAATGGCGAAACTGAATCAAAATATTATAATAATGATACAGAATTATTCAAGAGTTATAAAGAAGAATTGAGTAAGTACCCCCTTACAGAAAAAGCCATATTCAAGACAAACTGTCCTACTGATAGTTCTACGTCTAGTACTTACAGCTATATATTAACCATTCAGAATCCTATTTCATTAAGACCTGTAGGAAAAATAATAATTAATTATGACAGCAAGAGTATTCATAATAGTATATTCAATAATTCAAACAGCATCAATCCTGGACATGTCAAAATACTCACAAACAATAATAATGTAGTTTTTGATTCGGCTAATGAGTATAACCAAAACATTGATCCTGATATCATTAGATATTCAAATCATAATTATAGGCTAGTTGATTCTACCTATGTAAAATCAATTAAGAATACAGATGCTGATATAGTTATTCTAGGTGTAATACCCAAAAAGATCATTCAAAATTATGTAAAACCTACTATTTTGTTAATTTTATTAGTTACAATATTATGTATAATAGCAATTATCGGTTTGTCTATTTTATTTACTGCATCTTATTCAAGTCGTTTGCATAACATAACATCAGCTATAAAAAAAGTACGTAATGGTGATTTATCAGTACGCATAAAAACAAAAAATAAAAAAGATGAATTAACAGCTATCTCCAATAATTTTAACAAGATGTGCGATGACCTGAATGATTATATTGAAAAAGTATATGTATATCAGGTTAAACAAAAAAGTGCTGAACTAAAATCTTTACAAGCTCAAATAAATCCACACTTTTTATATAATACATTAGAATCCATTAGAATGAGAGCTGCCGTAAGTGGTGCAAAAGATGTAAGTGAAATGATATATATCTTAGCAACCTTCTTCAGGAATTCATTAAAGACCGAAACCATAACTACTATAGAAAAAGAACTTGAACACTGTCAATTATATTTGAAATTATTTCAAATTAGATATAATAATAAATTAACTGTAAACTTAAATGTTGAAGAATCCATGCTGTCTTATAGTATAGTTAAACTATCATTACAACCCATAGTAGAAAACTATATTGTTCATGGAATAAATTTGGATGCAACAAACAATAGTATTACCATTAATAGTTATTTCAAGGATAAGGATATCTATATCGAAATAGAAGATAATGGATGTGGAATAGAAGAAAGTACTCTAAATAATATAAAATTGGCTCTTGAGCATGAGGTACAGCCTACTAGTATAGGAATATATAATGTTCATGAAAGATTGAGGATAGTATATGGTGATTCTTATGGACTAAAAATATCCTCACAAAAAAATGTTGGAACCAAGGTGACAATTCATATACCTGCAAAGAAGAAGGGAGATTTATAAATGTATAATGTTTTATTAGTTGATGATGAACCTTTTATTGTTGACGGACTTGAAGTGTTAATAGATTGGGCTAAATTGAATTTAACAGTTGTCGGTAAAGCCTATAATGGAAAAGACGCTCTTGATTTCATGAAATTCACTCATGTTGATATTCTCATAACTGACGTAAAAATGCCTAAGATGCAAGGTCTAGAACTTATATCAGAAGCAAAAATACTAAATCCTAATTGTAAATGTTTAATACTAAGTGGATATAATGACTTTGAATACGTTAAGGAAGGTATAAAGCTTGGTATAGAGAACTACCTGACAAAACCAGTTAATACAGATGAATTGACTGCTACTCTGGAAGAAACAGTCAAGAGTCTTGATCTAGCAACATCCAAGGTTATTTTTACACCTGATAATAGTGAATGGCATATATTAAGAGGCAATATCTTATCTAGATGGGTAAATGATTCAATTACTTCAGAAGAACTTAGAAATAGAGCAGATATGCTGCAAATAATTACGGATAGTTCCTGCTATAGTGTGGCAATAATCAATATTACATTAGACAGCAATGTAAACTCTCAAGTATCCAAGATATACAACATCTGTTATAACTATATAAAATCCGATGGTAAAATAATGTCCTTTGAAGACATGTATGGTAATTTTGTTTTGATATTCACCCATGAACAATATGATGATAGAGATTCTTATATACTCAATATACTAGGTAGAATATATGATAATATAACTTCTCTTAATGTAAAAGTACATATAACTCTAGGACCAACAGTTATATCTTATAAAGAACTTTCTAAAAGTTATAAGACAGCAAGAAAACTTTTTGAGTACTTTCTGATATACCCAAATAAAAAGGTTATATGTAATGATTTAATTGATGATAGTAAATTGAAAGTAGAAAACCTAATATCTATAGACCATAATTTTATAGCATCTTCACTGGTATCCAAGAACAAAGAAGAATTGTTTGACTATATAGACAAACTATTTGATGAAGTCATCAATATACCTGGAATAACTCCAGAACATCTGAAAATGATTGTTGTAAAAATCTTATTAACATTATATAAATCCATGAGCAGTCAATTTGTTCTATTTCAAAACGAAATTATAAATCATCAATCAAATTTACTATCTACTATACACAACATACATGACTTAAAAATACTTAAAGAAACTTTAAAAGATCTATTCACCTATATAATAGATAAACTAAATGAAAAAGAAACCTCAACTAGTCCAGTAGTATATCAGGTATTAAAGTATATTCATAAAAATTACAGCAAAGAGCTTTCTTTAAAAACTCTAAGCTTTCAGTTCAACATAAATACAACTTACCTGGGACAGTTATTCAAAAAAGAAACTGGTGTATCATTTCCTAATTACCTGAATAATTATAGAATCGACAGAGCTAAGGAATATTTACTGGAAAGCAATCTTAAAACGGCTCAGATTGCCAAGAAAGTCGGTTATATGGACCCTAATTATTTTTATAGGATATTCAAGAAATATACTGGTGTCTCTCCTACCGATTATAAATCATTAAAATAACTATCATTAAAAAAGGAACTGTTTAATAACAGTTCCTTTTTTTGAATCAACTATTTCAATATTAATTTGAATGTTTTAATTTCATATGGTTTAATTTCAAACTGGAATTCTCCATTTGCAGTTTCTATATTGTTTAATACTTCTCTTTCTTCTAGATCACACTCAACAACTTCTTTCAGATCTTTAAAGAATGTAAGCTTAGCATTAGTTCTTCTATTATAGCATTCATGCACACGGACTATAATATCATCACTATATTCTCCTTGCTTAACTACTTCAGCTATAACATTTTCACTATCAATATTTACAAAAGATAGTTCTTTAGGCATTGTACCCTGATTTGAACCAACTACACTAGTGTGTACTGGTACGTTGACTTCATATGCTTGCTTAACAGTTCCTCCATCTTTCCAATCACCAATGTGAGGATATAATGAATACTTGAAGTTATGAACTTCTCTATCAGCATCTTCATTAGGTACAGTTGCTGATTTTAATAATGTCAATCTAATATTGCCATCTTTTATATCATGACCATACTTACAATCATTCAATAAACTTATACCATAATTATCTTCTGACAAGTCAGCCCACTTATGACCACACACCTCAAATTTTGCAGTGTCCCAACTAGTATTCCAATGTGTAGGTCTCTCAACATTACCAAACTGAATATCATAAGTAGCTTTATCTGCATGGATATCTACAGGGAATGCTGCTTTTACAAGTATATGTTTTTCTTTCCAATCTATAGTAGTATCAAAATCAATTCTTGGAACGTTATGATATATAGTCATTAATTGAATTATAGTAGAATCCATGAAATTCCTCTTAATCTCTAAAGTAGCCTTTAGTGAAGTTTTCTCTACCACTTCTATACTCGCTACATCATCTATTTCCCACATTTTTTCTTGATAATAGATATTGATGTCCCATGCATCCCAGTTATGAGGTTTATCTTCGAATGCTTGAAGAACATTACCTCTTTCACCTTCTTTTAATACCTGTCTGTTGACTCTCTTATCCAATAATGAAATAATATGTCCCTTGTCATCTAATCTAATATCATAGAACTCATTTTCTAGATGAGCTTTATCAGCTATCAATTCATTAGAAGATTCATTTGCTTCTTTTCTTATACTGAATGTTTTATACCCTTTTGCTGGTACATTAGCATAGAAAGAGATAGTACCATTACTATAAGTAGTTAAAAGTTTTTCATCACCATCATATACACATACCTGTTCTGGGTATTCAAAATCGATTATTTCTGCTCTATCAAATGATAGTGGATTGAATACTACAACTGATTCTTCATCAACATCAATATTCTTGGTGATAGCATCTATAGAACTATCTTTTATTTCATTACCCTTAGCTATAATCTCTTCATATTGTTCTTTTGAATCATCATATACCTTTTTGATTGATGAACCTGGTATTATGTCATGGAATTGATTTAGGCATATAGTTTCCCAACCATTATATATATCTTCTTTTGGATAAGGAACTCCATCAACCAAATTAGCCATTGATGATAACCACTCAATACCTTCATATAAAAATTCGGATTTTCTATTGTAACGTTTGTTTCTTGCCATACTAGTCAATGTTCCTCTGTGGTATTCAAAATATAATTCTCCTACCCAGCGAGGTAATTTATTATTGTCTGAAACATTTCCATCTAGTGTCTCAAAGAAATCTGTTGCTGTAGTTAACTTGACAGCAGGACAACCTTTCACACCTTTTTCAAGACGTTTTGATATCTCTAACATATCTTTAGTTGGTCCACCACCACCATCGCCGAAGCCATAGCTTATTAGTACTTCATCGCTTAAATCTTTTTGTTGATATCTTTCCCAAGCTCCTTTAACAGATTTTGGATCAATATAACCATTATAAGTAGTAAAGAATCTTTCTGGAAGATCATCAAAATTAGCTGTAGTAATGAAGTGTGTCAAAATCTTAGTACCGTCAAGACCTTCCCATTCAAAAGTATCATAAGGTAATTTATTGTATTCATTCCAACTAATCTTTGTTGTCATAAAATAATCTACGGAAGATTTTTTCAAGATCTGTGGTAAAGCTGCACTATAACCGAAAACATCTGGCAACCATAGAATTTTATTCTCCACACCGAATTCATTTCTGAAGAACTGCTTACCATAAACAACTTGACGAACTAAAGATTCACCTGAGCTTAGGTTACAATCCGCTTCAACCCACATAGCTCCTTCAGGCTCCCAACGTCCTTCTTTTATACGCTCTTTGATTTGTTCATATAAATCAGGTCTATCTTCTTTTAAGAATTTATATAATTGTGGTTGACTAGACATGAATATATAATCATCATAATGATTCATAAGTTCTAAAACTGTTGAAAAACTTCTTTGAACTTTTAGTCTAGTTTGGTCTAGATCCCATAGCCATGCTACGTCAATGTGTGTATGTCCAACACATTTTACGACTACACTCTTATCTCCACAGAATTCATGATAGTATTTGTCTTCAAGATAATCCAATGCATCATTTATACTCGCATAGAATTCTTTATTATATGGTTTTCTTAAATCAATTTTGTTAACTGCATTAGTTAAAAACTTTATTGTATCTATTCTATCTTTATTTTCTTTAGGAAGTAATTTTATAACTTCTAGAGGCACATATATATCATAGTATAATTTTTCTACAGTATCATCAAATATACTAACAACATTTCTACATTCTGATAAGCTATCAATTGTTCCGCTATATGCTTGAAGATCAACAACGAATTTTTCACCTGCAACAGCCTGATTAGTTAAAACTATTTCAGTATGATTTATATCAAGTCCCTGTACTAATTTTCCATTAACAAAGATAATGAATTGTGGGTTATTAGCATCCCATTCGCCTTCTTTACCTGTAAGCACCTGAAAAACTAATTTCTTGTTTGCATATTCTTCTGTTACTTCGAATTCTCCTCTGAACCAAGCATATTTATCTTTGCCGCCCCATCTGTCATCTTTATTGAATGTTTGCCAAGGCTTATTAGATTCATCAGCTTCACAGCTTTCTTTGTACAAGCCTTCTTTCATCTGAATATTTTCAAGGGTATGTTTTTTCACATATCTCAATTCCTTGAGTTCTTCTAACAACTTACCTATTCTTTCAATCTCAAAAAACATCTTGTGACCTCCTTATAATAGTTAATTTATATTTTAAAATTAATTAATATTTACAAAATCAAAAAGCAATTATCATACAAAGGAATACCATTCATCCAACCAAGGCTGGTTTCCATATTTTAATTGTATTTGATTCTTTAAATCTGTTATTATACCGTCCGCCAATACATATTGACTATATTCATCAAGTTCTTTATCTACCTGTAATGGAATATTGTTATTTATAATATTCTTACCTAATTCCTTGATTTTATTTTCTTTCCTGCTGCCAAATTCAGTTTCTTTCAAATAGTAAAACAACCATTTATCGTGGGGATAAGTTTTCTCATCTATCAAGTAGCTTAGTTGACATATCAGCCTAATTATGTTTGAACAATGAAGAATTACAGATAATTCGTCACCTCTTTTTAATGGATGCCTTAACCAGTCTAGAGTTAATTGTAAGTTCAAATATTTGTCCTTTATATCAGCTATAACATCTTGAAATACATAATCATTATACTCCTCTATTATTCCACTGAACCTGTTTAACTCATCATGGAGTATAATTACATTAGTGTATTCCCAAATCTCTGGATAATTCTTCTCCTTAAAATACCCTATCAAATTATCATATGACTCAAGATTGTAATGTCCAATCCATTCAGGCAAGGGTAAAAAGATTCCATCTTCCCTTGATATTAAACCTTCATCATAATAATCCTTCACTATTCTATCTAATATATTCTTGTCACAGAAAAACACCAAGTCTATATCAGAATACTGGTCAGAATTACCTCTAGCAGTACTTCCTTTTAGAACAAGTGCTAATTCATACCAATACTTACTTAAAATGTGATGTTTTGATAACTCATTACAATAGTATTTCGCTTTTTCAAGAAGTTCACTACTTCTATAATTCAAATACATCCCCCCTAGTGAATAAAAAATATTCTCCAATATAAGAAAGACACTTATATATGCCTTTATTATATTTGGAGAATGCTCTCAATAAAATATTTATATTAGACTATTATTTAAGATTTTGGGACATTTTGAAATTGGGTCATAAAATATCCTTAAGTCAGTCCCACAAGTATATTGATACCCACGATTATACTGACTATTGAACAAGCTGTAGTCAATATTATAATAGCAGCTGCCAATTGACTATCATTATCCATGGCATCAGACATTGCAAAACTGCTAATTGCAGTAGGTGAAGCAAAAGCAATCAATATTATACCTAAGCTGTCACCTCTAAAACCTAAATAATAAGCTATTGTAAGCATTATTATAGGATTTACAATAATCTTTAGGAAAGTAACAATCAAAGCATAATTGAAGTTATCTTTAACTTTATCCCAAGAAAAGAAAGCACCTATACAAATCAAGGATAAAGGTAATGTCAATTGTCCAGTATATTCAATTGTATTATGTATGAATGTGGGTATTTGTATATGCAATGAAGCAAATATCAATCCAATGAATATAGAAATGATCAACGGATTTTTAGCTAGATTAACTAATGTCACCCGGACATTATTTTGAGATTCTTCTTTGGGCATAAAAACAGTAAGAGCTATAACAGCCATAATATTATAAATTGGCACTAAAAAAGCTGTTAGCAAAGCAGCTTTTGCCAAAGCTACTTCTCCAAACAAATTCAATATTAATGAATACCCTATAATAACGAAATTAGTTCTTACTATACCTTGTACAAAAGGTCCTCGTGCCCTGAAATCACGTACAATCTTTCCTGCTAATAGAATTGACAGTAAAAAAAGAATTATATTGGTAATTAATAAAAATAATATTAAATTAACTATCTCCGAGCTGAATAATTCTTTTGTATTGACACCACTGACACTTTGAAATATCATACATGGCAGACTAACTTTAAATACAATTTTAGTAGCTTTTTTTACAAATTCGTCATTTATCAATTTTAATCTTTTTAATATATAACCTATCAATATCACTAAAAAAATAGGTAGTACACCATTAATGGTAAATATTATGTTATCCAATTTATTTCTCCTTACAACTAAATTCAAATCAGAAATTTATTATATTAATCCTAAATATTCCAGGAGGATACCCTTCTTCTCTTTTAAAAAATTGGCTGAAATAATACTCACTGGAAAAACCTAATTGTTCTGAGATTTCTTTTACGAGTAAGTCAGTATTCTTAAGTAGATCCTTAGCTTTTTTAAGTTTTATTTTATTGATATATTGTTTAGTAGATAAATCTGTTTTCTTTTTTATTATTCTATTTATCTGTTTTTCACTAAGATACATATAATCAGCTATGTCCTTAGCGCTGACTTTATTACCAATGTTGTCAAATATATATTGGGTTATTTGAGTAAAACGATAATCGTCTTTTTTATGTTTTACTGGAACTTCATAATTATACTCTTTATTTCTACTAATCACTTGAACTGATGATATCATAATCAAGAGAATATAAAGTTGTATTTGATTATAGTAACCTATCTTCTCATAATATGCACAAGATAGTACTTTTTCAAATAGATTAATGATACCGTTATAATCATTATAGGCTTTACACTTATTATCATTAAGGAATTTGTATATTATTAAATCTTCAATGTTGTTTTCATTGTTTAATGAAACATGACAGTTCATACAGTATTCTACATATTTGTTACCATCAACGTTGATCTGTTCATGGTACTCACCAGGTTTAGTTATATAAAATTCACCTTTACCTATTTTAAATTCATATGTGTCCATTTTTACTATTGACATCCCATCCGCAACAAAATGAAATTCATAAGCAGAATGAGTATGCCTAGCAATATTCCATTGACCTTCAACGGTCATAACTCTAAACCAAAACATCTCAATGTCAAAAGAACCCTTAGAAAACTTCAAGTCTAATTGAGATAATTTTTTTGATGCTTTGGCAATATCGAATTTCATGATATAACCTCCTAGTTTCTACATTAATATAAAGTAACTCAACTTTCCCACTTCAAAATAAAATGCAGGTAAGCTGATTATATTTCCTTGCTTCTAACAATATTATTAGCTATTGGTCTGAATTTCTTATCTCTCCATTTGTCTTCATTTGATCTAATAATCAAATATGAAATTGCTAAGAGAGCAAAACCACATATAACAGCTATTATCTCTACATTCTGCAATTGAAATGCATAAGATATCAAGTAACCCACTCCTAAACCAACAAATAAAAACATTAGTGGTACGGTATACATGATTAATACAGCTTTCAGAAAATTACTTTGTTCTAAGGAAATTTCTACTTCATCTCCTTCTTTTGCATTACATATATTTTCAGCTTCAATAATCATATCTTTTGTCTCAAAACCTGCTGTACACGCTCTACACTTAGCACATGCTTCTCTTCTTTCAAGCTTTACTGTTACATATTTACCTGTTTCTTTTATAACAATGCCTGTTTCTGCCATAATTTCACCTCTCTAAATGTTATCTAATATATATATAGCAAAAAATAAAAATCCATTTCCTTTATAGTATCAAAATGTTTACTATAAGTCTATGGATTTTTTTGTATTGTATATATTATTTGTTTTTCATATATTACATTTCAGTTGAAACTTCTTTTAATGCTAATATATTTTCTAAAGGTACATCACTTTGCAATGCCTCATGACTTGGAGATACAACAAAACCGTCCCCAAATATCTTCTTGAGCCTTTTTACTTCATTGATGATATCCTCTGGCGAAGCATTTGGTAATAAATCTTGAGTATCTACACCACCAACGAAAATTATATCGTCCTTATACTTAGCTAACTCTTCTGCTGACATGCCTTTCGCTTTTGCTTGAAGTGGGTGTAAAGCATCCATGCCTGTACTAATCAAATCTGGAATCACCTTATATATGGAACCGCATGAATGAAGCATTACCTTTAGATCATATTCTTTTCCTAGACTAACTAATTTCTTAAAGGAAGGAAGAACAAATGTCCTGAACATATCCGGACTTATCAATAAATCCAATTGGCTTCCAAAGTCATTACCAAAAAAGAAACCAAAAAGTATGTCTTTATCTTTACAGGCTTCAAATATCCTTTTATTTGCTTCCAAGTAAAAATTGACTATTCTATCTGTTACTGCTTCAACTACCTCTGGCTCTGTATACATTTTTATAAAATAATTTTCCATTCCAAAGAAGTCACATACCAAATGGAAAAACGGTGACCACATACCACCAAATACTGCTAAACCTTTTTCATTAGCTCTTGTAATAATCTTAATATATTCATCTACATCAAGATATTTTGGATCAGGCCAAGGAATCTTATCTACATCCTCCAACTTGATATCAGCATATTTTCCGCCTTCACTTAATGTTTCTCTATGACCTATAACTGCTTCAAACATTCCTTCTCCACTAGGATGTTTCCATGCCATTCCTGCTGGAAGCCACACAAAATCATCATTGAATTTCTCACTCAACAAGATTTGATCCCCTGTAGGTATTCCAAAATATTCACAAACAATTTTCTCAGTCTCTATAGTTGGATTACCCTTCCAAAATGGATTTCTATCAGTCTTCTCTCTATTAAAAGTTGCCCTTATACGCTCTTTCCCTGTCATTTTAATCCTCCTAATATTATATCTATTATAGATAGTATAGATTATAAAAATACTCTTTCATATAGGAAAAACTAATGTAATGTTAAACAAAATTCAGATTAGATATTTATATTTTTAGCTAATAATTTATACAAAATTTATGTACATTAGAGGAAAAAGTGTTTTGTGATTGTATCTAAGATTAATATAAAGCAAAATAGTATATGTATATGTGAAGTAGTGAGGCAGGACGCCGAACCCAGCTTTTTGCTCAGGACGAGCAAGTAGCTGGCGTAACATATACATATACTGTTTTGCAAAGTCCAAGTCAGAACAAAACACTTTTTCTGACTTACTTGCTATATATTAATTACTTTTATTACAAAAATGGGTTAAATTAAATATTCTACCTATTGACTTATATTTTTAAACAATCTATACTTTTTCTATGGTAATAAAAAAGAGGTGAATAACTTGGATAAAATGACAAGCCATACAAAGATACTTAATCAAGTATTCGGAAGTGTTAAACCAAATTTTATCAATGGCGGTTATACTGTATGTAATCATTTATGGTCTAGTAATAATTATTTATTTGAATATGATAGTATAGGAATAGTATTAGACGGAAGTATATGGTTAAAATACGATGATATAGATTTTGTTGTAGACAAAGGTGAATTATATTATTTTCCAGGAAATACAATACAGTCTTTTAAGATTCATAACTGTAAAAAGGCAATCAAGTATTGGTGTCACTTCACTGCTCAAATCGGAGAAAACTCTTTATTTGATATGGTTGAATATCCCACTAAGATCAAATGTAAAGATGTACATAAAGTCATTAACATCTTTAAAGAAATGCTGAAAACATACCATAACGAATATATAGGAAATTCTTTTTATTATAATTCCAAATTATATGAACTGATACATGAATATATATATACAGCTGGAAACCAGATAACTCTAAGGAAAAATCAACTATCCCAAGATATGTATACCATTAACGAATATATTGAAAAACATATCAACAAGAACATATCCGTAAAAGAATTAGCTGATCTGGCAGGTTTTAGCACCAATTATTTTATTGAGATCTTCAAGAACTATTTTAATATGACTCCCCTTCAATATATAATCAATAAAAAAATAGTTCTGGCAAAATCATTATTAACCTGCACAAATATGTCAATAAAAGAAATAAGTATACATCTAGGTTTTTCTAGCCAAAATTATTTTTCAGAAATATTTAAGGCACAGACTAACTTTTCTCCATCCATTTATAGGAAATTGCATATATAAAAAGAAAGGTGCTGTCACACTCTGGTAACCCATAATGTTACCAGAGATACAAGACAGCACTTATAAAATATTTTTCTATATATTATTAAATTTCAATAGTATCAATTTTAAGTCCTAATTCATTTAACTGTTTATCATCAACAGTACCTGGAGCTTCTGTCATAGGACAAGATGCATCTTTAACTTTTGGGAAAGCTATTACGTCTCTAATACTATCAGATTGTGTCATTAACATTATAATTCTATCTAATCCAAAAGCTAATCCACCATGTGGTGGTACACCGTATTTAAATGCATTCAATAAGAAACCAAATCTGTCATAAGCATCATCTTTACTGAATCCAAGTGCTGCAAACATCTTCTCTTGGATATCTCTTTGGTGAATTCTTATACTACCTCCACCAAGCTCACATCCGTTAAGAACCATATCGTATGCAATTGCTCTAACTCTACCAGGGTCAGATTCTAGATACTGTAGATCTTCTTCCATAGGCATTGTAAATGGATGGTGCATAGCAGTATATCTCTTATGCTCTTTGTTCCATTCAAGTAATGGGAACTCTGTAACCCAAGCGAATTTATATACTGAATCATCAAGAAGCTCAAGTCTTCTACCAATCTCAAGTCTCAAGTTTCCAAGTGTACTATATACTACATCATTAGAATCAGCACAGAAAAGTAATAAGTCTCCTGGTTTACCATTCATAGCTTTTACCATGTTTTCCACTTCTTCATCTGCTAAGAATTTTGTAATGGCTGATTTGTAAGTTCCATCTTCATTTATAACAATCCATGCCATTCCTTTTGCACCGTATGTCTTAGCTAACTCACCTAATGCATCAATTTGTCTTCTTGGAAGATTACCTAAACCTTCTGCGTTAATACCTCTAACACTTCCACCGCTTGCAACAGTACCAGAGAATACTTTGAATCCACAATCCTTCACTATATCAGATAAATCAACTAGTTCAATACCGAATCTAAGGTCTGGTTTGTCAGAACCAAATCTATCCATAGCTTCTTTATAAGTCAATCTTTGCATTGGAATCTCAATTTCAATATCCAATACTTCCTTAAATAACTTCTGCATAAGTCTCTCATTTACATCAATTACTTTTTCTTGGTCAACAAATGATAATTCCATGTCTATTTGTGTAAATTCTGGCTGTCTATCTGCTCTAAGGTCTTCATCCCTAAAACATTTAGCTATTTGGAAATATCTATCATATCCTGATAACATCAATAATTGTTTGAAAATCTGTGGTGATTGAGGCAATGCATAAAAGTTTCCTTGATGAACTCTACTTGGCACTAGATAATCTCTAGCCCCTTCAGGAGTACTTTTAGTAAGCATTGGTGTTTCTATTTCTAAAAACTCTTCGTTGCTTAAAAATTCTCTTGTAATCATAGCAACTTTATGTCTCATTATAAGATTTCTTTGTAAATCAGGTCTTCTAAGGTCTAAGTAACGGTATTTTAATCTTAAGTCCTCTTTTACATTACTATTTTCTTCAATTTGGAAAGGTGGTGTCTCTGCCTCTGATAATATTCTAAGTGAATGAGCTCTAACTTCAATCTCTCCAGTTTTTAGGTTAGGATTGATTGTTTCATCAGATCTGCTTTCAATAATACCTTCAACAGCAATTACAAATTCACTTCTAAGCTTTTCAGCTTTTGCAAATCCTTCATCACCTATACTACTTGCATCAAAAACTATTTGAAGCAATCCTGTTCTATCTCTAAGGTCGATGAAAATAACACCGCCCAAGTCTCTTCTTTTTTGAACCCATCCCATTACAGTTACTTTATCATCAATATTTTTAGCACTTACCTCTGTACATTTATTCGTTCGTTTCAATCCTTGCATTGATTCACTCATTTTGTTACCTCCTAGTCTAATATAACTTCATTTAATATACTTTTTTAATATGCCTAAACATATGGGTTGTCAGTCATTGTTCCAGTTATTTGTTCTCTTTCATGTATTTAACTATTTCTTCAATATTTAGGTCTATCTGTTCTCTTGTTTCCATATTCTTGATTCTAACTGAATTCTCTTCTAATTCATTATCACCAATTATAGCTGAATATCTGGCTCCAATTTTATTAGCATATTTCATTTGTGCTTTTACACTTCTTGACATTAAGTCTGTCTCTACAGATATATTATTATTTCTTAATTCATTAACAAGTGCAAAAGTTGTTTTCTTAGCATTTTCTCCTACATATCCTAAATAGATATCACGAGTAGGTTTATCTTCATTAGCACCATTTATAGCTTCCATAGTCATAATCAGTCTTTCTATACCAGCGCCGAATCCAACTGCTGGAGTAGGTGAACCACCACATTCTTCAATTAATTTATCGTATCTTCCACCACCGCATACTGTTCCTTGAGCACCAATATCCTTAGATATGAACTCGAATACTGTTCTAGTATAATAATCCAATCCTCTAACAATCCAAGGATCAACTACGTATTCTATTTCCATGGCATCCAATAAACTAAGCAGTTCTTCAAAATGTTCCTTACATTCAGTATCCAATTCATCTTTTGCAAGAGGTGCATCTTTTAATACTGCTTGACAATTTTCATTTTTACAATCCAGAATTCTTAATGGATTCTTTTCATATCTTTCCAGACAAGTAGGACATAATGAATCTATATTCTTACTTAGGAATTCTTTTAATGTATTATTATATTTCTTTCTACATTCAGGACCACCTAAACTGTTGATATGAAGTTCTACATTGGTAATGCCTAGATTCTTTAACATATTAGCTGCAAGAGCAATAACTTCTGCATCAGCTGACGGCTTATCAGAACCAAAAAGTTCTACTCCAAACTGGTGGAACTGACGATATCTACCTGCTTGAGGTCTTTCATATCTAAAAGCAGGTGTTATATAAAATAATTTTGTAGGTTGTGCATCAGCATACATTTTTCTTTCTAGATAAGCTCTAACCACACCAGCTGTTCCTTCTGGCTTAAGGGTTATATTCCTATCACCTTTATCAGTAAAACTATACATCTCTTTTTGAACAATATCCGTAGTTTCTCCCACGCCTCTTTGGAAAAGTTCTGTATGTTCAAAAATAGGAGTCCTGATTTCATTAAAACCAAAATTAGTGCATATTTCATTAACTGTGTCTTCAAGCTTCTTCCAAGTATTCATATAACTGCCGTATATATCTTTCGTTCCTCTTGGTGCATTTGTCAACATATTTATTCACTCCTATTCGTTTATTAATAATCCATATAATTAAAAAATCTCGTCACTGACTTAATAGTCAGGGACGAGATGTATATAATCATATTCATTCCGCGGTACCACCCTAATAGAAGCACATGCTTCCACTCATAATCTGTTAACGGTGATGAACCGAACTCGCTTACTAGTTGTTAGCGTTCAACGAATCACTCTGAGGTGTCTTTCAATCATGGTCTATAAGAAGCTTTCCAGCTAATGGCTTCTCTCTCTGCATAGGTGGACATAATTTACTTTTCCTCTTCAACGTTTTATTGATATCTTCTTAGTAAAATAGTTTCTTACAGTTTATTCGTTTATTCATGATTTGTCAAGTACTTTTTGATATTTTCCTTAAATTGACCTATTATCTTATGATATATTATTATACTTATATTGATTATTTAGTCAAACTCTCAATATATTCTTTCAAAACTATTACATCCCCTTTTGAGCGCTTAATCTCTCTTACTATAGCAGAACCTACAATGACACCATCAACATGGTCTTCTAATCTTTTTATATCATCCCTGCAAGAAATACCGAACCCTACAGCTATTGGGAGACTTGAATTTTCTTTCACATCTTGTAGATATGATTGGATATCTGAATAAAAATTAGATTTTCCACCTGTTACTCCTAAAGAAGAAACGCAATATACAAAACCGTTACATCCATCAATTATCTTTCTGATTCTATCTTTTGATGTTGGTGCAACTAGAGGTATCAAGCAAAGTTTATCATAATCCATTATTTTTTCTAACTCATCTCTTTCTTCAAGAGGCAAATCAGGTATTATTAATCCATCAACACCTATTTCTTCACAAGTCCTAATGAACTTCTCTTTTCCATATATTAAAATAGTATTGTAATAAACTAAAAACAAGAGAGGAATTTCTGTATTTTTTCTTATATCCTTGACTAAGTCCATTATTTTATCAACAGTCACACCTGCATTCAATGCTCTAAGTCCGGCATCTTGTATCACGGGTCCATCTGCTAAAGGATCAGAAAAAGGAATTCCTAATTCAATAATATCTGTTCCTCCTTTTTCTAAAGCATAGACAAATTCTTCTGTTTTTTCAATGTTGGGGTCACCTGCTGTAAGATACCCTATAAAAGCTTTTTTATTCTTAGATTGTAATTCTTGAAATTTTTTGGTTATCCTGTTCATTTATTATCAACTCCATTATCTATTATTATATTGCGTAGTGTAACCGCTTAGGGTTTACATTGAATATTTATATGACATTTAATATTGTCTGTACATCTTTATCGCCTCTACCAGATATATTGATGATGACTACTTCATCTTTTGCCATCTCTGGTACGATTTTCAGAGCATATGCAACTGCATGTGAACTTTCTAAAGCTGGTATTATACCTTCCGTTTCGGATAATAACTTGAATGCTTGTACAGCTTCTTGGTCAGTTACTGCTTCGTATTTGGCTCTACCAGTATTATGTAAAAATGAATGTTCTGGTCCAGTTCCAGGGTAATCTAATCCTGCTGATATAGAAAAAGCTGGTTTTATATTTCCATCATCGTCAGTCAATAGATAGGTTTTCATACCATGGAGAACTCCAACTTTTCCATCTGCACCATCCGATAACACCGCAGCGTGTTTTCCAGTACCAATACCTTCTCCTCCTGCTTCTACTCCTATAAGTGATACTTCCTCCTCTTCTATAAATGGATAGAATATACCTGCCGCATTACTTCCACCACCAATACATGCTATTACTGTATCTGGTAGTTTATTTTCTTTTTCTAGTATTTGCTGTCTGGCTTCATCACCAATTATTCTCTGAAAATCCCTAACCATTGTTGGATATGGATGGGGTCCTACTACTGAACCGATTACATAGAAAGTATCTTCAACCAATTTTACCCATTGTCTTATTGCTTCATTGGTAGCGTCTTTCAATGTACCTGTACCAGACACTACTGGCTGAACTTTTGCTCCCAAAAGCTCCATCTTGAAAACATTGAGTTTTTGTCTTCTTATATCCTCTTCTCCCATGAAAACTGTACATTCCATACCGAATAATGCAGCTCCTGTTGCAGTTGCGACACCATGCTGTCCTGCTCCTGTCTCTGCTATGACCTTAGTTTTACCCATCCTTTTTGCTAATAGAAGCTGACCAATGACATTATTGATTTTATGGGCTCCCGTATGATTAAGGTCCTCTCTTTTTAGATAGACCTTAGCACCTCCAAGATAATCAGTTAATGTCTTAGCATAATACAAAGGAGATTGTCTTCCCACGTATTCTTTAAGATAATATTTGTACTCATTAATAAAATCTTCATCTATTTTATATTTCTCATAAGCCTCTTCCAGTTCTTTTAGAGGATACATCAATGTTTCTGGAACATATTGTCCTCCGAAATCGCCAAATTTTCTTTTCATTCTTATTTCCTCCTGTCCTCTTATAATAGTTGCTATATTACAATTATTTAATTAAGCTTATATAGCTCAACAAACAACTCGCTTATCTTATTCTCATCTTTGTTCAAGTTAGTTTCTACACCTGAATTCACATCAATAATTTGAGGTTTTACTGTATTAATTGCTCTAACTACATTATCTGGTGTTAAACCTCCTGCCAATACTATTTGATTGCTCTTAGAAATATTCTTGACCAAATTCCAACTAAAAACTTTACCGGTACCACCACTTTTCCCATTATGATAAGTATCCAATAAAATACCATCAACATTTTGATAAGCATCAATGATTTTTAGGCTACTCTCATCACTTACAGCAATGCTCTTCCATACTTTACATAGTATTTTTTTACAATATTCGTTACTTTCATTTCCATGAAGCTGCACTATATCCAACCTGCAAGAATGCACTAATTTATTAACATATTCAACATTTTCATTGACAAATACCCCTACAACCTTAATATCTTTTCTAATGTGTTTCCTAAGTTCTATTACTTCGTCTTCTGTAACTTGTCTTTTACTGTCTGCAAATATAAAACCTATATAATTTACAGGGTATTTGTTGATTATCTTTATTTCCTGTATGTTCTTTATTCCACAAATCTTTATATCAGGTATCATATACAAGTCGCATCTCCTTAGCCATTTTACCTATGTCATCGCATCTCATAAAAGTTTCACCAACTAATATTCCATCTACATCAGCTTTCTTCAAATCTTTCATATAATCTAATCTGTCTATACCACTTTCACTAATAACCAAACAATCATCAGGAATATGATTCCTTAACTGCAAAGTAGTTTTTATATCAGTTTTGAAAGTCTTAAGGTCTCTATTGTTTATACCTATAATCTTAGCTCCTGCATCTAATGCTTTTTCTATTTCCTCTTTTGAATGAACTTCCACTAAGGCATCCATAGATAGTCCGTGAGTGATAGTTATGAATTCATTAAGCTTTTCCTTATCTAATATAGCTGTAATAAGTAATACACAGCTTGCCCCTAGTAATTTAGCATTATATATTTGGTTTTTATCAATAATAAAATCTTTACATAGAGTTGGTATATCTACATTATCACTTACCTCCCTAAGATAACTGTCTCTGCCTAAAAAATAATCTTCTTCAGTAAGTACAGAGATTGCATCAACTGAATCCTTGTAAATATGGGACAAAGCTATAGGTTTGAAATCTTCTTTTATCAAGCCTTTTGATGGAGAAGCTTTTTTTATTTCACCAATAATTGATAGACCTTCTTGTTTAATAGCATCATAAAATGATGGTCTTGTGTTTACTTTACTGATTTCTTGTATTAATTTATGAAGGTCATATTGTTTTTCTATAATCCTCTTTTTCTTGCTTTTTATAATGTCTTCTAGGTATATTCTATCTCCCATTTCATCACCTCATTTAAAACTATTTGAATACCTAATGAATTCTTCTAACTTTAATCTGGCTTTTCCTGAATCAATAATTTCCTCTGCCATATTTATCCCTTTCTCAAATGAGTCTGCTTTTCCTGCAACATAGATGGCGGCTCCTGCATTAAGGATTAATATATCCCTCTTAGCCCCTTTTTCACAATCTAACAGTTTCCTTATTATCTCTGCATTCTCCTGCGCAGTACCTCCTGTAATATCCTGTATTTTGGCTTTTTCTATCCCATACATACCTGGATTGATTTCATAGGTTTTTATACTCTTATTATTAAGTTCTGTCACTTTACTGTCACATGTTATAGTCAATTCATCTAAACCATCTTTCCCATGAACAACCAAGGCTCTTTCAACTCCTAGATTACTTAATACATGAGCAATCTTATCCATCATATTTTCATCATAGACTCCAACTATCTGTGCCTTTGCTTTTGCAGGATTAGCCAAAGGACCTAATATATTAAATATTGTTCTAAATCCTAGCTCCCTCCTGACTGGTGCAACATGTTTCATAGTCTGATGATACTTAGGAGCAAATAAAAAGCATATACCAATATCTCTTACCATTGATTCTGATTGTTCAGGAGTAAGATCAATATTAATACCCAATGCCTCTAAAACATCTGCACTCCCACAATTACTTGATACAGAACGATTTCCATGCTTAACTACTGTAATTCCTGCTGCTGCCGTTATCAGCGATGAGGCTGTTGAAATATTATAGGTTGAAAAACCATCTCCACCAGTACCACATGTATCCACTGTATATAGATCATTAAGGTTTACTGGAACAGCTTTTCTTCTTAAAACTTTTGCACCACCTGTAATCTCCTCAATACTTTCCCCTTTTATAGTCATAGCAGTCAAGAAACTGGCTATTAAAGTATTACTGACTTTTCCTGTCATTATCTTTTCAACACAATCCATCATCTCTGATTCTGACAAATCAAAACCTGATTTAACTTTATTAACAGCATCTCTTATCATATACAGCACTCCTTATCTATAAAATTTTTAATTAGCTTCTTCCCTTCATCTGTCATTATGGATTCAGGATGAAATTGTAATCCAACTATATCTAAATCCTTATGTTTAACAGCCATTATTTCTCCATCACTTGTTGCAGCTATGTTTTCTAAACATAAGGGCAAACTACCTTTTTCAATTGCCAATGAATGATATCTTGCAACTTTTAGAGGATTTTTAATACCTCTAAAAATATTGGTGTTATTATGTTTAATCAAACTACTTTTCCCATGAAATAAGGTTTTAGCATGGGTTATATTACCCCCGAAAGCTTTACCAATACATTGATGTCCCAAACAGATACCTAATATGGGAATCTTGCCAGCAATACTTTTTATAATATTAAGACAGTTACCAGCATCATCAGGTGTTCCTGGACCAGGCGAAATAATAACCTTCTTAGGATTAAGTTCCAATATTTCTTCTGCTGTGATTTTATCATTTCTATACACTCTAATATCATTTTCAAATTCACCAATATATTGATATAGGTTATAAGTGAAAGAATCATAGTTATCAATAATTATTATCATATTTTAGCCCTCCTTTTATAGTTACTGTCAGCTATTAATAGCCGTTATCAAACCTTTTACCTTGTTCTCAGTCTCTTCATATTCCATAACTGGGTCAGAATCTGCAACAATACCTGCCCCTGCCTGTAAATATAATGTATCATCCTTGACCACCATAGTTCTTATAGCAATACACATATCCATATCACCATCAAATCCAAAATATCCTATAGCCCCACCGTATATACCTCTCTTTTCTTTCTCCAACTCATCTATAATCTCCATAGCTCTAATTTTAGGAGCTCCAGATAAAGTACCAGCTGGAAGAAAACTCATTAATACATCAAACATATCCTTATCGTCCCTTTTTGTACCACCGACCAAGGATACCAGATGCATGACATGGGAATATTTCTGCACCTGCATAAAAGATTTTATTTCAACAGAAGATATCTTCGAGACTTTCCCCATATCATTCCTACCAAGGTCTACCAACATAACATGTTCTGCCTTCTCTTTTTCATCATTCAGTAAATCATTAGCCAATTCCTTATCTTCTTCATCATTCATGCCCCTTTTTCTTGTCCCTGCTATTGGACAATTAAGTATTTTCCCTTTTCTTAATTCAACCAACATTTCGGGGGAACTGCCTATAACATTGTAATCACCAAAATTAAAATAAAACATATATGGAGATGGATTTACTTGTCTGAGTTTCCTATAAAGTTCGAAAGGAGGTATCTCACTTTTCCCACTCCATCTTCTAGAAATAACCACTTGAAAAATGTCTCCCTCGTAAATATATTCCTTAGCCCTTTTCACTGCATCCTCAAATTCTTCCTGAGTACTATGACTATGAAATGAAACCTTCCCCCCATTGTTGCATCTCTCATTACATTTGATGTTTTTCTGGAGATTATTTTTTATAACATTAATTCTCTTATTAGCTCTTAGACTAGATATTTCATCTTCTTTTTCCAAAACAATGATATTTATTTTGTTAAGAAAATGATCATAGGCAATCAATTCTTTAACAAACATCATATGTAAATCTGGTAATTGCATCTTGTCGATATTTTCATTTGGCAGATATTCATATTGTCTTATAATGTCATACCCTACAGTACCTACAGCTCCTCCTACAAAAGGAATACTAATCGTATTACTCAAATCGTATCTCTCCAGATATGTTTTAACAATATCAAGGACCCTACCTTCTTCCTTCCTCTCAACTCCATTTTCACAAATGCATACTTGATTTTTAAATGCTTTAATTACTATAAAAGGATTAATACACAAAAATGAATATCTGCCCTTGGGCTGCTCTTTACTCTCAAGGAGAAAACCTACCTGATCTTTCACATATTTCTTAAACAGCGTTATAGGTGTCTCTGTATCACCCGAAATTGTTTCCACATAAGGTACTAGTTTAATTTTATCCATCACACTACCTCCATTTAATTCTGAATACAAAAAAACCACTCCACCCCCTATTGGGACGAAATGGTTTTTCGCTAATGCCACCCAACTATAGATTCAGTAATCTATAAGTCTATTATAATAAAAAACTTATAGAAACAAAAAAACGGTACTTCCGTCATGTTGAGACGAAAGACCGTTATACCACTCAAATCTATGCTATATTTTCAGATACAGAATTACATCGATATCCTAACTCAATAACGGGAGTTCCCGGCATCAACTACTCAGTCAACAACCTTTCATCTAGCATCTCATGGAGCCATTCCTATTCATCATCTATACCGTACCTCACACCTACCGACGGCTCGCTGTAATAAATTCAGAAAAGTACTCTTTCCAATCACAGATTTTTAAAATATTTTATCAGATTATAACATATTTTATTTTGTTTGTAAATATTTAAATTAATATTTTAATATTCTTCAACTTCTACTTCAAATGTATCTGGTTCAAAATAATACCAAGCAACAATGACTGTATCTTTACATTTTCTGACTCCAATTATATATCTTCCTTTTTCGTCTATACCTTCATATGCGAAATACACTGAATCATTATCATCTGTTTTAGGAATATATGAACCCTTATGATTGTCCTCATAGTCATAATCTTTATGTAGAATATCCATTGCTTTCTTTATGCCATTATAATCTTTCTTTGTTACATAATTCCCAAATCCCAATGAAAATCCTTTTTCACTATTGGCTATTTCTGTTTCTTCAATTTTAATGTTTACAGTATCATCTGATATACAGATCTCACCACTACCTTTATTTCCCCATAAATCATCGTTATATGAAAAATTTCCTTTACCATAATGGTCAAATTTAGTTTCTGTCTTTATTTCTGCGAAACCCTTTTCCTCTGAACTGCTGACTAATGTTATCATTGCACTTTTATTATCATCTGAAAAATCTAGTTTTATCATATTAACACCTTCATCAACATTAATGAATGAAGTATCGTACCATTCCCCTTCATATTTAGAAAAATCATAAATAGTGTTATCTTTATCATCTTCATCTGTTATATCCTGTGTTATAACTTCTTCTTTTATTTCTTCTTTATTATTTGCTGACAAATAATAAAATATTTTATCTCCAAACTTTACAGCTAACGGTTCATTTTCATCAGTTTTAATATTGAAATCAAGTGCTAACTCATGAATACTTGAGTCAGTGACATCTTGTATAATGATTTTTCCACCTGTTAATTCTTTCTCACTAATCATAGATGGAGAAGCATTAACTAACTTTCCCCCATGATAATATTCCTCTTGTATAGGTTGCAAATACAACTTGTCATTTAATATGAACCACTTGCCCATATATGCCTTAACTCTATTATCACCAATATACTGACTAAAATGGAATGAATAAGTTCTGTCACTATTAAATTTATATACTTCCCCATATCCAGCTGCAACATAAGGTGTTTCATGCCAAAACCCAACTAAGCTCTGTTCAACAACAGTTAAATTATTAGATAAAGCATTAAAGTTTTTTTCCGCTTTTAGTATTAAGTCTATATTAAGCAAATCATTTTCATTTAATAACACATTTATATCAGTAATTGTTTCCTTTGGCTCATACCAACTTTGCTTCCTAAAAAAATTATCATATTTTGAGGTACTAAATACATAACCATACTTAGCAAAAATTGCATTTCTTAATATGCTCAGATTTTCCTTTGATATATTACTAATTTCCTTAAATGTAAAAGTAGAATTAAGGTCTACTTCCATATTGTTTAATACTAGCTTGTATTCTAAGATATTATCGTCACTACCATCATTATTGTCAATAACTTCTATATCTTCTTCTACTTTATCTACATTTTCTAAATCAGAGTTATCTATTACTTTATCGGTATTACTTGAATTTTGGTTTTGGCAACCAACCAATAAAAATAATAGTGTAAATATTAACAAAATATTTTTTAACATTTATATTACCCTCCAAAATTTTTGAATGATTACCTGTAGCCCAATTATCAGCCAAAAAACTTCCTCTTTCTATCAATCATCTCATCAATACGCTCAATATACTGCTCCACATTCTTAACATTCTCAATTCTCTCAATCCTATTCTCATCCCTGAATACAATCTTAGAAACAGAACCTGCACCAAGAGCAATTATAGATTGCGCCTCTTCCATGATCTCAACATTATATATACATTCCATTCCTGTAGAACAATACCCCACATTTTCATAATTACCAACCATGTTTTTTTGCCTATACATATAATATGGGTTCAATCCTACCAACTTACATTCATGATAAACCATATCAATCATATCCCTGATTGTCTTATCACTAATCAAATCATACTCATTGATACTCTCTCTTAACCTAGAAGCCCGTTTTACCGCCATAGTATGAACAGTAACACTCTCAGGATTTAATTTCTTGATCTGTTCCATGGTCTGTTTAACGTCAGAAAAAGTCTCCCCAGGAAGCCCTATTATCAAATCCATATTAATATTATCAAAACCTGCTGTTCTAGCCATAGAAAAAGCACTATATATATCCTCAACTGTATGTCGTCTACCAATAATCTCCAATGTCTTATCATTCATTGTCTGAGGATTAATAGATATCCTTGTAACACCATATTTCTTTAATACTTCTAACTTAGCACCATTAATAGTATCCGGTCTACCTGCTTCTACAGTAAATTCCTCCAATGATTCAATATCAAAATGCTTATCTATCATTATCATAAATCTTTCTAACTGTTCAGCATTTAGAGAAGTAGGAGTGCCACCACCCACATATATGGTTTTAACCTTCTTACTAGCCAACAATTCTTTTGAAACATACTCCATTTCCTTTTCCAAGGCATGGAGATAATCCATAACACGAGACATCCATTTATCTATTGGATACGACGTGAAAGAACAATACAAACATCTAGTTGGACAAAAGGGTATCCCTAGATATATATTAATCTCATCATCCTTGTTAGTACTTAATATCTCCATCTCACTTCTTACAATTTCCATCATCAAATTAACTTTTGATGGAGATATCTTATAATGATTTTCAAGACAATATCTAATTCTATCTTCATCATCACCATATCTATCTATTAAATCAAACACTATCTTAGTAGGTCTTATACCTGTCAATATACCCCAAGGCTGCTTTATACCTGTTACTTTTGAAGCCACATTGTAAAGTAATCTCTTAAGCAATATTTTTGATTGTTTTCTTCTTTCGAGAGGTTCATTTGGTAAATCCTTAATATACTCCTTGTCCAAAGAAGAAGTTTCTATAATTTCACCATTTTCATAATAAGCAGCTTTAAAATAATCCTCACATACTACTGTTTCAATAGAAACACCTTGAGAGGGTATGTCTTCTACTATATCATAATCTTCTCCATGATAAAATAGATTAAGCAGCATTTTGATTTCATATTCATAATCATGACCTTTTAGTAATAAATACATTAAATCTTACTCCTATATATATTGAACTTACACAGCTATACACCCATTATAATAAGTTCAATATCTTTCTTGATTTATAAGTATAATAAGTTAACAATTACTGAAGTAATCATTTAAACCAACTTATATAATTAAATTTTCACATGATTAATATTAACACATGTATATATTCGTCTTTTTCTCATAACCAATAGTTGTTTGAAAACCATGACCTGGATAAACTTTTGTCTCTTCTGGTAAAATCATAAGCCTATCCTTTATACTATTAATTAATGTATTTTGTGGTCCATCATAAAAATCAGTTCTACCTATGGAACCAGCAAACAATGTATCCCCACAAAACAATACATCATTATCTTTATTATAATAACATACACTTTCTGGTGAATGACCTGGAACAACGATACAGTCAAACTCTAATTCACCAAATTCAAGAATATCTTTATCTCCAACAACTTCATCATTTTCTACTGCAACAACTGTTCTCATAAGATTCAAGGATAGATTTTTATTAGGGTCAGCCATAAGCTCCCCTTCTTGTCTACTAGTAAATACAGGCACACCATAATTATCCCTGATTGCATCTACTACTCCAATATGATCAAAGTGTCCATGTGTAATAAGAATACCCATTAATCTTAGATTATTCTCTTCAATAAATCTAATGATTCTATCTTCATCCCCAGCTGGGTCAATAACTACTGCATCTTTACTTTCTTCATCATAAACAATGTAAACATTTGTCTGCAAAATCCCTAACATCATTGTTTTAACTTTCATTATAAATCCTCCTCTTACAAAAAGATAGCTAAGAGTAATAACCTTCTCCTACTATCAATTTGATTAAAACTATGCTAAAACACTTTCTCACTATCTAAAAGTAAAGTTACAGGTCCATCGTTTAATAGCTCTACCTTCATATCAGCTTGGAACATACCTTGCTTTATTCCATCATATTTTTCATTAGCTCTCTTAATGAATTCATCAAAAATCATTCTAGCTTTATCCGGCTTAGCAGCTACTGAATAACTAGGTCTCCGTCCTTTTCTACAGTCGCCATACAAAGTAAAGTTAGGAACAATAATTATCTCACCTTCAATATCTTTGACTGACAGATTCATTTTATCATCTTCATCTTCAAATATTCTTAGGTTAATTATTTTATCAAGCATATAATCATATACTTTCATATCATCATTATCTAAAAATCCTACTAACACTAATATTCCTTTACCTATTTCACCTATCAATTCGCCTTCAACTTTTACAGATGCATGTTTAACTCTCTGTACAACAACTCTCATAATACTACTTATCCTTTCTAGCTATTGGTTCTTATTATTTCTTCAACACCTTCAATGTTTCTTAACTTTTTAGTAAGTTTATTCAATTGATTAACACCATTGATGTCCATAGTTACATTAAAAATAGATTTATCACCCTTATTGGAACGAGCATTCAATGATTTTACGGGTATTCTTTCTTCAGTTAATACTTTTGATACATCATACAATAAACCTACTCTATTAGAACTTATTATCTGAATTTCAACCTGATATAGACGACTAGATTCTTTCTCATCCAGACTTTGCCATTCAGCTTCAATCAATCTATGTCTTTCCAATTCTGATAGATTAATGATGTTACTACAATCCGTTCGATGTATTGATACACCTCTACCTCTAGTAATAAATCCTATTATTTCGTCCCCAGGTACTGGATTACAGCATTTACTAAATCTAACAGCCAAATCTTCTACACCTTTTACAACAATGCCACTTTTGGACTGCTTCGCTGTTGAAGTGTTTATATCAAATACTTCTTCAACTACTTCACTATTTTTATTGGCTACCTTAATTTTCTTTTTATATTCTTCATAAAGCCTATTGACTATCTGTCCTTCCTTCAAGCCTCCATGACCTATAGCAGCACATACAGCTTCCCAATCCTTGAAGCCATATTTTCTTTTAACGGCTTGTGTAAATTCAGGTTTGATTATATCACTAAGGGGTATCCCCTTGGCTTTTGAATATTTCTCTATTAATTCTTTACCTCTGACAATATTGTCTTCCTTGAATTCTTTCCTGAACCACTGATTGATTTTACTTTTAGCTTGTGAGCTTTTTATGATGTTTAACCAATCTCTACTTGGACCATGAGAATTCTGTGAAGTAATTATTTCAATTCTATCTCCATTTTTGATCTTATAATCAAATGTAACTATTTTTCCATTGACTCTAGCCCCTACCATTTTATTTCCTACAGCACTATGGATATGATAAGCAAAGTCAATAGGCGTTGAACCAGCCGGTAGATCTATTACATCACCTGAAGGTGTAAATGCATATACCTGATCGGCAAAAACATCTAAATCTGATTTGAGAACATCCAGGAATTCTTTATTATCAGACATGTCTCTCTGCCATTCCAAAATCTGTCTTAACCAATTTAGTTTTTGTTCCTCGCTCTGCTCCATTGACTGTGTTGTCTTACCTTCTTTATATTTCCAGTGAGCAGCAATACCATATTCAGCAGTTCTATGCATTTCATATGTTCTGATCTGCATTTCGAAAGGTTCTCCTTCTGGACCAATAACCGTTGTATGTAACGATTGATACATGTTAGGTTTTGGCATAGCAATATAGTCTTTGAACCTCCCTGGTATTGGTTTATACATTTCATGGATTACACCTAAGACTCCATAACAGTCTTTAACTGATTCTACAACAGCTCTTACTGCGAAAAGATCATATATTTGATCAATGGTCTTATTTTGTCCAACCATCTTTTTATAAATACTAAAGAAGTGTTTTGGTCGACCATCTACTTCTGCTTTTATTCCAATCCTATCTATTTCACCTTTTATATCTACAACAATCTTATCTACGAAGCTAATTCTATCATCTCTTTTTCTAGCTATCTTTTCAACTAGATCATAATAGGCCTCGGGATTAAGGTATCTGAAAGACAGGTCTTCTAATTCAATTTTAAATTTTGAAATACCTAATCTATGAGCTAAAGGAGCATAAATATCCAATGTTTCCTTAGCAATCTTCTTCTGCTTTTCTTCTGACTTATATCTTAGGGTACGCATATTATGAAGTCTGTCTGCCAATTTTATAAGGATTACACGTATATCCTTTGACATAGCCAAAAACATTTTTCTATAATTTTCCGCTTGTATTTCTTCTTTATCTGTAGAATAAGGGATTTTTTCTAGTTTAGTTACTCCATCAACCAATAGAGCAACTTCCTTACTGAATTCATTTGTAATATATTCTATTGTATATTCTGTATCTTCTACAACATCATGAAGTATACCAGCCATTATTGATTCTTTATCAAGCTCTAGTTCAGCTAACAAATGAGCAACAGCCAAAGGATGTATTATATAGGGTTCCCCTGATTTCCTAAGCTGTCTTTCATGTGCTGTCTTAGCAAGTTGATATGCTTTTTGAATCATAGAAAAATCTTCGGATGGATGGTATTTTCTTATTACTTCTAATAAATCCATATAAATTTTATCAGGCATTTCATCACCGCTTCTATTTACATTTTATTTAGTATTTCTAGTTTTTCAAACTGAATTATTGATGAATCTAATATATCTATATATTATAGTTTTTTTTCTTACAAAATGCAAGAATTATTGCACTCTAAACTTTAATCTATTCAGCATAATAATTTATAGAATAATATATATTATTATTTAGTATGTATTATACGCTATTACTGGATAAATGTTCTATTGAGAAAAAGAGATAAAAAATAATAAAAATAAGACCTTTACTTTAACTTATTCAAAGTAAAGGTCTTATTTTTATCCATGTATAATAGAATCTACATCATAATTTTTTAATTTATCTCTGCCTTTTAGGAAGTCAAGCTCGATTAAATATACTAACTTTACAACTTCTCCTCCTAAACTTTCAATTAATTCTACGGTAGCTTTTGATGTTCCACCTGTTGCTAATAAATCATCTATAATTACAACTTTATCGCCTGGTTTAATAGCATCAATATGCATCTCAATAGTCGCAGTACCATATTCTAAAGCATATTCTTTGCTTTTTGTTTTATATGGTAGTTTACCAGCTTTTCTGATAGGTAAAAATCCTTTACCCGTATTATAAGCTACTGGTACACCAAAAATAAAGCCTCGTGATTCTGGTCCAACTATGTAATCGAATTCAATACCTTCCAATTTAACTTGTATCTGATCGATAGAAGCCTTTAATCCTTCTGGATTTTGTAAAATTGTAGTAATGTCATAAAATAAAATACCTTCTTTTGGGAAATCAGGTACTTCTCTTATAAGAGTTTTAAGATCCATACTTCCTTACTCCTTTTCATATACCCTATAAGGAATTAATTAGACTATAATAATATAAAATAATGTATATCATTAATTACTTTTAAAAATAGTAGTGCCTTAAAAGGATATTTATTTATCAAATTTATATGTTTAACTTATAGCTTTTCAAACATAATTAAACATACAATATTAGTATACCAAATTTAATAGCTTCTAGCAAAGCTTTTTCAAGTTTTTATTAAGAAATATATCTCCTACATAAAAAACTCTAATAATTTAATGAACAATATAACTATAAAAGCACCACAAGCAAAAGGCATAAAAGCTACTAAACATTCAAAGCCAAAAAGATATATGAATACTATTAAACAAACCAATACTATTATTAAATCACAAATTAATTTACGTTTAGACCTTCCCATTAAGAGACCTCCAATAATAGATATAAATTTTGATATAATCCTTTTAATTATAATTTGTTTATTGAATATATTCAATATTACATCTATTATTTTTCATATCATTAAGACATTAATTCAATATAGCACATATAATGTATGTTTTTCAATAATATTATTTAAAGAACATATGTAATATTTCATTTTAAATTATTTTATTATATATACTTGATTCATCTAACTTGACTCTGATGCCTTTATTCAATTTAAAACTCAAATTCATATTCTCTACTCTATATTCTAATAATCTAAGTTCACTAAATACCTCTAGGCAAGTCAATAAGGTCAATATTTTATTTGGTTGTTCAAAACCCAGCAGCTGCATTAATTTAGTGAATATAATAGTTTCTTTCATTTGTTTTTCCAGATTCAAGAGGGTTCTATATATAGTTTCAAACTCTTTTCTAGTAGGAATTACTTGTTCATCTTGAAGATATCCTTTAGTTTTTCCATCAAAATTTGCATTTTTAATGTTATTGAATTCATCATAATACCTTTTTAATGATTCTACAAACTCATTATTAGGATTAATATCCTTCAACATGATTTGAGGTTTTTTAGTACCGTTCCATTCATTTATATTCAACGTTCCTAACAATGATATATCATGGGTCACATTAATATAATCATAGTACTGTGCCATCCCGAATCCTATTCCATCCAAATAATTCTTGTTATAATCTACTCTCATCTTCAGATGGTTACTCTCTTTACCTATTTTTCTAACATCATTAACTTTCCCTTTACATATGAATTTGGGTTCAGGATTTCCTACACCATAAGGTTCCAACTTAATAATTTCTTCTATAAGAGGTATGCTGATATCTTTTATATCTATTTCCATATCAGCAGTTAATTTTGGTATTAGTGTGTCAGATTCCATAGTATTTTCGGCATATTCATTGAGAATTTCTCTAAGTCTATCAATATTCTCTTCTTTCAATGACATACCAGCTGCCATCTCATGTCCTCCAAACTTCATAAAAAGCTCTTTGGTAGAACATAAAGCCTCAAATATGCTAAACCCATCTACACTCCTTGCTGAACCAGTAGCTACCCCATCTTCAATACTTAACAGTATACTTGGTCTATAATACTTCTCAGTAATTCTAGAAGCCACAATACCAATTACTCCATGATGCCAATTACTTGATGCTGCCACTATGATTTTAGTATTATCCATGTCAATATTTTCTTCGATTATATGTACAGCTTCATCAAATATCTCTTGCTCCAATTGTTGACGCAGAATATTTTCTTCGTTGAGTTTTTCAGCAATATCATCCGCTTTATTCTTATCTTCTGTGATAAATAATTCTATTCCTCTCTTGGCATCTCCAAGTCTACCAGCTGCATTTAATCTAGGAGCGATACGGAATCCAATTATCCCAGCCGTTATTTTATCATCTTTTTTATTTCCTGATACTTTTATTAGTGCTTTTAGACCCACATTCCAAGTATCTTTCATGGTTTTAAAAGCCAACTTGGTAATAATCCTATTTTCATCTTTTAAAGGTACTATATCAGCCACTGTACCAACAGCTACAATATCTAAATATTTCCATATAGAATCTATATTACCTAATTTTATTGATAATGCATGAATTACTTTAAAAGCAACACCTACACCTGCTAACATATCAAATGGATATCCGCAGTCTTCTCGCTTGGGATCAATTACAGCTACGGCATCAGGTATACTTTCTTGACATTCATGGTGGTCTGTTATTACCATATCCAATCCTAATGAATTAGCTAAATCTACTTGTAATATGGCTGTAATACCTGTATCAACAGTAATAATCAACTTTGTGCCACCTTGATGTATACTTTTTACAGCATCATCATTAACCCCATATCCTTCTTCTAATCTATTAGGTATATAGTAATCAACCTCTGCGCCATTTTCTTTTAGATACATATATAGAACAGATGTACTTGTGATACCATCCACATCATAATCTCCATATATAGTTATTTTCTCATTCTTATCTATTGCTGTAATGATACGTTCTACAGCTTTGTCCATATCTTTCATTAAGTATGGATCATAGAATTTGTCTTTATCTGCATTAAGAAACCTGACAATATCTTTTTCTACTACAATATTACGGTTAGCTAATATAGTTGCCATTATAGTAGACAGCTTGTATTTTTCAGATAATTCATCTACAAGTTTTTCGTTTTTCTGTTTTAAGTTCCAGATGTATTTTGGTTCCAAATAAACAACCTCCAAAAAATCCCCCTAGCAAAGATTTGCTAGAGGGATGTAAGTTCAATTATCTTTGTTGATGTGCCTGTTGAATTTTCTTTTCTTCTTTTCTTTTAAATACATACCATAATGGACTTGCAATAAATATAGAAGAATATGTTCCTGAAAGGATACCTACCATTAATGGTAGAGCAAATTCTCTAATCGAAGCAACACCAATTACATATAGTATCGCAACCATAAGGAAAGTTGTAAGTGATGTATTTATTGAACGTGACATTGTTTGACTTATAGATGTATCAACAACACCTTTGAAATCTCCACGTTTCATATATTTTTGATTTTCACGAACACGGTCAAATAAAACTATTGTATCATTGATTGAGTAACCAACAATCGTTAACATTGCAGCAATGAATGAATTATTGATAGGTACTCTGAATAATGAATATACTGCTAATACAATAAATACGTCATGAATTAATGCAACAACCGCACTAACACCGAATCTATAATCTTTGAATCTTAATGTTATATATATCAACATACAGATAGCAGCTAATATTATAGATAGCATAGCGCTCTTACGCATCTCATTACTGATTGTTGGACTTATACTTTCACTTTCAATATCTTCAGAAGTTATACCGTATTTCTCAATCAATTTTTCTTGTAATTTAGTTCTTGATTCATTATCTAATTTACTAGTTTTGATAATGACTTGTTTCTTATCTATAACTGCCTGGAATTGAGGACTGTTATCATTAGTCGCTTCAACAACTATTGGTGTCAACTCACTATCCATTTCAGCTTTACTCATTGTTTTTCCTATGTTAACAAGAGTTGTAGAACCACCACTAAATTCTATATCATAATTAAGAGGAGTACCCTTTGAAGCATTATATATTGGCATTGCAAGAAGTCCTATAACTATAATAACAATTGAGATACTAAACCAAACTTTTCTCTTTGCAACAACTTTGATAGCTCTTGTTTTTTGAGCAATACCGTATAATTTTTTATTCTTGATTCCTAATCCAGCAAAAGCTCCTAGGATAAGTCTAGTAATTACTAGAGCTGTAAACATAGAAACAATAATACCAATTGCAAGAGTTTGAGCGAAACCTTTGATTGGTCCAGTTCCCATTAGATATAGGATAGCTGATGCTATTAATGTTGTTATATTACCATCTAAAATAGCTGATGTAGCTTTTTTAAATCCAGCTTTCAGTGAAGCTCTAAGTGTTTTCTCAAGTGCTAATTCTTCCTTTATCCTTGAGAATATAATTATATTGGCATCTACAGCCATACCGATCGATAATATGATACCTGCAATACCAGGTAATGTTAATGTAATCTTGAATATGCTTAATATGATAATTACTAATGAAGAATAGAATACTAATGCTATGTCAGCAGCAAGTCCAGGTATTCTATAGAATATTATCATAAATAATAATATTAAAGCAAGACCGATAATACCAGCTTTTACACTTGTATTAACTGCTTCTTCACCAAGTGTTGCTCCTACTACATTTGATCTTAATTCTTCAAGTTCTAGAGGAAGTGCACCGATACGTATATTAGATGCCATTGCTTCCGCTCTTTCCATACTTCCCATATTACTGATAGAAGCGTTACCATCTTTGATTGGATCATTAACTATAGGTTCCATTATGTTTTCACCATTATAAGCAATGGCTATTCTTTGACCTACAAACTTTTTAGTAGCTTCATAGAATTTATCTTTTCCACTTTCATTAAGTTCAAGTGAGATAATATATGGGTCAATTTCTCCTGATACCATTTTTGCAGTAGCATTCTTAACATCTTGTCCAGTTAATACTACATTTCCTTCTGGATCAATGAATTCTAGTTTACCTGGTTTACCAAGTTCTTCTAATACTTCTTCTGCATTTGTTGCATTAGGAATATCCACATTTACACGGTCAGAACCTTCTCTGTAGACTTGTCCTTCCGTATAACCCATTCCATCTATTCTTTTTCTGATTTTAAAGACTGTGTCATCTAGTTCTTTGTCAGTTGGTTTATCTTTGACAGTAGTGTATGTTATACTAACACCACCAGCTAAGTCAAGACCTAATTTTACATTGTTTGCTCCACCGATTTCATCTTTTCCTACTCCTTTAACTGCTACAAATACAGAACATGCGATTATAACAACTAAAAGCAATAGGGTAATAATTTTTTTCCCCTTCATTGCAACAATATCCTCCTTTGTACATTATCATATTTAATTTCTAATTTTTTATATTGAATCTACAATATATTCTATAGATGTCAATATATATTAATTATTTTGTAAGTTATACTTAAATAAATATCAGACCTTCTATTCATATATATTATAACTTACATACTACGTTAAATTATAAATATTATCTTAAAATTAGTCAAGATAATTTATATAATGTATTATTCCATCATTTCTTTTGCTTTCATATAAATAGCACATTCAACTCGTTTTTTCTCAAGCTCACAGCCTATTTCATATGTATCATATATATTACCGTGGAATTGATATGCATTAGCTGTACATCCACCACTACAATAGAATTTTGCCCAACAATTTTGACATTTATCTTTTGAATATACACAACATTCTTTGAATTCTTTACGTCTTTCCAGATTAGTTATTCCTTCATCAACTGTTCCAAGTTTGAATTCATCTATTCCTACAAATTGATGACATGGGTACAAATCACCCCATGGTGTAACAGCCAGGTATTCAGTTCCTGAACCGCAACCTGAAAGTCTCTTTATGACACATGGTCCTTGTGATAAGTCAATCATGAAGTGGAAGAAATTAAAATCTCTACCTTCTTCTTTTCTCTTAATCATTTCTTTTGCTAATATATCGTATTGTTCACATAGATATGGTATATCCTCTTCCCTAAGAGCATAAGGCATATCCGCTGGTGCTACAACAGGTTCTATAGATACTTGTTTGAATCCTTTATCAGCTAGATGTAATACATCCTGTGAAAAATCAAGATTAAAATGAGTGAAAGTTCCTCTTACATAATAATTCTCTTGATTTCTACTTTCAGCCATCTTCTCAAACTTAGGCATTATGATATCATAACTACCCTTGCCATTTTTGGATGATCTCATTCTATCATTTACTTCTTTTCTACCATCTATGCTAAGTACTACATTATACATGTTTTCATTAACAAATTCCATTACATCATCATCAAGTAATATTCCATTAGTAGTTATTGTAAATCTAAAGTTCTTATTATATTCTTTTTCTCTAGATCTAGCATATTTCACAATGTCTTTTACTACTTCAAAATTCATCAATGGTTCTCCACCAAAGAAATCTACTTCAAGGTTTCTTCTATTACCTGAATTCTCTAATAGAAAATCAATGGATTTTTTACCTATTTCACTAGTCATAAGTGAACGGTCTCCATGATATTCACCTTCACCTGCAAAACAATACTTGCAACACAAGTTACAATCATGTGCTATATGCAAACACAAAGCTTTTACAACAGGTTCTCTTTTTTTAAAGCTGATAATTGCTTCTTTGTATGTATCATCAGTAAAAAGTAATTCTTTATCAATAAGTTCTTTTACTTCATTAATTGATTCAATTATTACTTCCTTATCATATTTTGAAGAAAGCTTGTTTAATAAGTCCTCACTAGATAACTTCTCATAACTTTCTATTACATCATAAACAATATCATCAACTACATGAATTGCACCGCTATAAACATCTACTACGATGTTCATATCGCCCATTTTATATTGATGTACCACTGTTATTCTTCCTTTCTTATGCTTAACTATATGTAATACAGCTAAATTAATAAAATACTTTGATAATAAAGTATCCATCAAACCTAATATAAGCAGCGACTAACGTCACTGCTTAATAAACTTATAAATTATTTGTTTTCACAAGTTTGATTACCAACTGTACATGATGTTTTACATGCTGATTGGCATGATGTTTGGCATTCGCCGCATCCACCATTTTTTAAACTCTTTTTAAGAGTAGCTGAGTTTAATGTTTTAATATGCTTCATTGCTTTTTCCTCCTTTAAGCACCTGTTACTTTAACTTAAAACATTATATCACAAGATTGTCACTTTTAAAAGTAGATTTTAAAGTAACTTGTAACTTATCCTAGCATTCCTCCTAATGTACTGCCACCTACACACATGAAGAATAAACTTATTGCACCTCCAGAAATTCCACTATTCTTGTTGATTATAATAGATGCTATGACAAATATCACAAAATAAATAACTCCGGCTATAGCGCCATACATCCATTTATTTTTACCTATGCTTCTTCCTATTAGTAAGCCCATAATAATAGTTGCCAATATTATAATAATGACTCTTCCAATATTAATCTGACTATTACTCAAATCATACTTATATACGATGAATGAAAGAAGAAGTACACATAAAATAGTAATTATGTATCCAATCATAATAGCTTTAAGCACGTTCACTATTATTTTTTGCGTGTTAATGTCTGGTTTCTTTGAAATTCGAGATGTTCTGCCCATAATCCTCCCCCTTATTGTTCCATATAATATTATACTGTGCTATAATTTAAAATATGCCATGCTTTTATTTAAATTGTGGTTTGTAAATAATCGTATTATTTATTGCACATATATATATTATGTAGGAAGGACTGATTTTATTTGAAAAAACTTATAGATCTACATATTCATACGACTGCTTCTGATGGAACTTATGAGCCCTGTGAATTAGTAGAATATGCTTCAAAAAAAAATATAGCTGCTATTGCTATAACTGACCATGACTGTATCTCTGGAATTAAAGAAGCTAAGAAATGCGGTAAAATATATAATGTAGAGATAGTTAGCGGTATTGAATTTTCAACAAGATATAATGATACTGAAATACACCTTTTGGGTTTATATATTGATGAAAACGATAAAACATTTGTAAATGGATTAAATGAAATAGTGGATGCTAGAGAATCACGGAATATCAAAATGATAGAAAAACTTAATGATCATGGAATAGACATTTCCCTAGAAGATGTTTTGGCAACATCTAACTCCGATGTTTATACAAGAGCTCATTTTGCTAAGGCTATGCTTAATAAAGGCTATGTTTCATCTATGAGAGAAGCCTTTAACAAATATATAGGCAATGATAGCCCTTGCTATGTACCAAGAGAAAAAGTTACTCCAGAAATGGCTATAGAACTTGTCTTATCCTGTGGTGGTGTACCCATTCTAGCACATCCAACTCTATACAATATGGATTTAAGACAATTAGATAATCTTATTAGTGAGTTATCAAAAATAGGTTTGTTAGGAATTGAAGGACTTTATTCTCTATACAATAAATCTGAAGAAAAATATTTGAAAGACTTCGCAGATAAATATGGTCTTGTAATCTCTGGAGGTTCTGATTTTCACGGAAGCAATAAGCCAAATATCGATCTTGGTGTGGGAAGAGGCAATCTAGAAATCCCTTATTCTATACTTGAAGCTATAAAAGCTAAGAGAACATAATGACTGTAGACTTTTCTTTAATAAAAATATAAAAGGGCTGTAATCATATACAGCCCTTGTGTAAAACCCATTAATTCTATTCTTCGTCTTTCTTTTCTTCTTTGTCTTCTTTTTTATCTTCGATTAAGTCATCTCTATTTATTGTTAAATCTGGTTCTTTAACTGCAGCAACTGCATTTCTTTCAATAGGAACTCTTACGCTTTTGTTAGTACCAAGTTCAACTATAAGAACATTATTTACAGAATCAACAACTTTACCATAGAAACCACCATTAGTCATAACAGAATCACCAATATTAATGCTTGACTGCATTTGGTCTATTTCTCTTTGTCTCTTTTTTTGAGGTCTGATAAGCATTAGGTACATAAAACCAAATAAAATTACCATAGGTATTAACATAGCACCTATACTGCCAGCAGTAGATGGTTGTGCGCCAGCTCCAGCTTCTAATACAAATAAACTTGACATAAATTATTATCCTCCTTGTTTTTACACAGAAATTTATCTATTCGGTAGCTTGTAAGAATCATTATTCTTATATAATAAGATACACTGTTAATAACTTCCTGTCAACTGTTTTATCCATATATTTCAACTTAATCATCTATATAACCATAATAATAAGTTCAATATATTTTCCTAATATTTGTTAGAAAATTTTATATAATTTCTTATAACATATTCTCTATTTTATTATTTTTATATTCTTGGTATTCATTTTTATCAATAGCTTCTCTTATTTCTTCCATAAGTGTATTATAGAAATACAAATTATGAAGTACACATAATCGCATACCCAGCATTTCTTTAGCTTTTAGAAGATGCCTTATATATGCTCTGCTATAATGCTTACATGCTGGACACTGGCAGCCTTCTTCTATTGGTCTGTCATCTAGCTGAAATTTCGCATTCCATAAATTGAGTTTACCAAAATTAGTATATACATGACCATGTCTTCCATTTCTGGCTGGATATACACAGTCAAAGAAATCTACTCCTCTTTCAACAGATTCCAAGATATTAATAGGTGTTCCTACCCCCATAAGGTATGTTGGTTTATTCTGTGGAAGGTGTGGGACTACTTCTTCTAGAATTCTATACATTTCTTCATGAGATTCTCCTACTGCTAGTCCTCCAACAGCATATCCATCCAAGTCTAATTCTGAAATAACCTTAGCATGTTCTATCCTTATATCTTCATAAGTTCCACCTTGATTAATTCCAAAAAGCATTTGTTTTTTATTGATAGTATCTTCAAGGGAATTAAGTCTATTCATCTCAGTCTTACATCTTTTCAACCATCTAGTTGTCCTATCAACAGAATTCTGCATATATTCTCTTGTCGCTGGATATGGGGCACATTCATCAAATGCCATGGCTATTGTTGAAGCAATGTTTGATTGGATTTGCATACTCTCTTCTGGTCCCATGAATATTTTACGTCCATCTACATGAGAAGAAAAATATACTCCTTCTTCTTTGATTTTTCTAAGACCAGAAAGTGAAAAAACTTGAAATCCTCCAGAATCCGTAAGTATTGGTCTATCCCATACCATGAATTTGTGAAGTCCTCCCAATTTCTTAATTACATCATCTCCAGGTCTGACATGGAGATGATAAGTATTTGATAATTCAACTTGACATTTGATTTCTTTTAAATCCATACTTGAGACTGCACCTTTTATAGCTCCTGCAGTACCAACATTCATAAAAACCGGAGTCTGAATCACACCATGAACCGTGTGCACTTCTGCTCTTTTTGCTCTTCCATCTACATTCAATAATTTATACACTTTAATCACCATTCGTCAATTTTTTGTTTTTTACACGTCTACCAAGTATACAACTAATTTATTAACATTTCAAGGACATATTATACAATCTAACTTAATCTTAATCTTAACAAATTGTCATAAACAATCTGCTTAAAATATGTATAACCATTACTTATCTATATATTGTGACAAGTCTACTTTTCCCGCTTTGATTATATCAACTACTTGGTCTGCAGGCATTGGTTTACCTGTTAAGAAACCTTGTATGTTATCACATAATGATTGATATAGGAAGTTAAGCTGCTTATCATTTTCCACACCTTCAGCTATAGTTTCAAGACCGATTTTCCTTACTAGGTCTATAACCGATCTAGTAATTTCTCTTTCCACTCCTGTATATGTAGTATTCTTAATGAAGGATTTATCAATTTTAAGAGTATCAATAGGTAATGATTTCAGATAACTCAATGAAGAATATCCTGTTCCAAAATCATCCAATGATATTCTGACTCCCAACTCAATCAATTTGTTCAATAGCATTTTTGCTGAGTCTAGAGCATCAATAAATAAGTTCTCCGTTATCTCTAATTCCAAACAACCTGATTTGATACCTGTCTCTTTTAAGATATCAGAAACGATATTATAAAAGTTATGTGTTTTCAACTGAATAGGAGAAATATTTACAGATATAATACCATTAAATGAAAAATCATAAGTCCATTGCTTATATTGATTACACGCTTCCTTCAAAACCCATTCTCCTATTTCATTGATTATTCCTATTTCTTCTGCTATTGGAATAAATGTCATAGGACTTACCAATCCCAGTTTTGGATTAATCCATCTAAGCAATGCTTCAAAACCTCTTATACCACCTGTTTTCATATCAAATTGAGGCTGATAAAAAAGCTTGAATTCATTATTTTCTAATGCTTTCTTCAATTGTTTTTCAATATTTATTCTCTTCAAAAATTCTTCTTTCATATCTTGTGTAAAAAAAGATATACTGTTTTTGCACATGTTTTTAACTTTGTACATTGCAGTATCAGCATTCTTGATCAAGTCTTTTGAATCGACTCCATCATAAGGTGAAACCGCAATTCCTAAACTAATACTCAATTGATGTATGTTATTTTCAGCAGTGAACGGTTCATTAAAACAATCTTTAACTAGATTGGCTCTTTCTATTATATCTTCGTTATCATCGACATCATTCAGTATTACAGCAAATTCGTCACCTCCAAGGCGGGCAATAAAATCATTTTCAGCAATGGAGCTTGACAATCTTAATCCTACTTGTTTTAGGATAATATCACCTATTGAGAAACCAACACTATCATTAACACTCTTGAAGTTATCAACATCCATTACTATTAATGCTATTTTGTTATTTTTCTCTAAATATTTGCTAACTTGTTCTAATAGATATGCTCTATTCGGCAGACCTGTAAGAGTATCATAGTATGCTAAATACTTTATTTTATCATCTTTAATCTTCTTATTGGTTATATCTATATGTGCACCAGCCATCAAATAAGGTTTCCCATCAGCATCACGCAAAGTCTTTCCTCTAGAAACTATCCATTTGTATTCACCACGTATAGTACGTACCCTATAAGTACTTTCATAACTTGAAGTTATTCCTGCAATACAATCCTTCAAACTTTTTCTAGCTTTTTCAACATCATCTGGATGAAGAATATTATGCCAACTTTGAATGTCAGAAAACAAATCTAGATTGATACCTAAGTCATTATACCAGTCGTATGATATACTTCTTTTCCCATCTCTCATATTCCAGTACCAAATACCATCATTAGATGCCTGTGTGATTAATCTATATATTTGTTCTTTCTCTTTTATTATGCTATTACTCTCTTGCAATAAACTATTTTGCTCACTCAAGTTTTCTTCTGACGCCACTAACTCTTCATATAATCCACTGATATGCTCATTTTGCTGTCTTAATTCTTCTTCTGATGCAGCAATCTCTTCATATACTTGAGTTAATTTTTCATTTTGTTGTCTCAGTTCCTCTTCTGATGCAGTTATCTCCTCGAATAATTTGACCAACTGCTCATTCTTTTTCTTCAGTAATAGCTCTTTTTTCTTCATCTCAGTAATATCAGTAAATATTTCTGCAAAATACCCTTTTTTATCACTAAACACATTTACCTGATACCATTTATCAAATGGTTTAAAATATTGTATAGTAGAACCATGGCTACCCTCAATTGCTATCTTACCAAAAAAATTAATCCAATCAAATGATTCATCCACCATGCTTGGAATAATTTCAGTTATTCTTTTTCCAATAATATCTTCTCTTTTAAAACCCACTAAATTACAATAATCATCATTAATATCTATAAACTCATAATCTACAGGATTCCCATCAGAATCTGTAATTACTTTATGATATGCATATCCACTAAATATATTGTTAATTAAGGCGTAATAAAAATTTTCAGATATCTCCATTCGAACACCCCATCTTAGTAAAATTATTGTTTATAATATGATTTAAAATTGAACATAACCATATAATTTATATCTTTTTTTAATTGTCAAATTTACCCTTTATAGTTATTCTAATATATTATATCACATTTATAAATATTTTTTTATATTCATGTCAAAAAATGTAATTTTTTTTACACTATTTACTAGATTTAATATAAAAAATTATTATTATCTTGTCTAATTGTTAAGAATTGTATATAATATATGGCAAGCTATAAAGTATAGAAGGTGATTATATGTCAACAGGTTCCAACTTTGGAAAACTATTTACAATATCTACATGGGGCGAATCCCATGGTGAAGCAGTTGGAGTAGTTATCGACGGATGTCCAGCTGGTGTTGAATTAACAGAAGAAGATATTCAAATTGAATTAAATAAACGAAAACCAGGTAAATCTATTTTTTCTACACCTAGAAAAGAGTCTGACAAGGCTAATATATTATCTGGTGTGTTTGAAGGAAAAACCACAGGTACTCCTATATCTATAGTTGTTTATAATAACAATCAAAAGTCAAAGGATTATTCAGAAATATCCAGATTTTATCGTCCTGGACATGCTGATATGACTTATGATATGAAATACGGATTTAGAGACTATAGAGGCGGAGGTCGTTCTTCAGGTAGAGAAACCATAGGACGTGTGGCTGGTGGTGCAATTGCAAAAAAAATATTATCTACTCTTAATATTAAGGTAACAACATATACAAAATCCATTGGGAATATATCCACAAGTATAGATTTCGATGAAAATGAAATCTGGAAAAATGACCTATGTATACCCAATAAATCTTGTGTAGAGAAAACTGAAAACTATCTACTCGATTTAATTAAAGATGGTAATTCTTGTGGAGGAATTATTGAATGTAGAGTGGATAACCTTCCATCTGGGCTTGGCGAACCTGTTTTTGATAGACTAGATGCTGAACTGTCAAAAGCTGTCATGTCAATAGGAAGTATCAAAGGTTTTGAAATAGGTAATGGATTCTCAGCTTCCAAGTTAACAGGTATTGAGAATAACGATTTCTATAGATATGAAAATGATGTAATCAAAAAAGAGTCCAACAATGCTGGGGGTATATTAGGAGGCATAAGCGATGGTTCTCGTATCGTATTAAGAGCAGCAGTAAAACCTACTCCTTCTATTAAAACCACCCAGAGAACCGTTAACAAATCTGGTGAAAACATTGATATCAATATAAAAGGCAGACATGACCCTATTATAGTTCCAAGAGCTGTAATTGTTGTAGAATCAATGGTAGCTATTACTTTGGTTGACATGTTATTCAGAAACGTAAACAGCAGAATTGATAACATCAAGAAAATATATTCTAAGCCACAATAATATTATTAATGGGTTGTCTCACAATGTGAAACAACCCCATTATTATTTTTTATCCAATTCATTATGACATTCTTTACAATATCCATATAATTCTAGATTATGTTCAATCAAATCAAATTCTTTGTCCTCAATAACCTTTTTGAATTCTTTACTAAGACAACATTCTATTGCTTCTGCTTTACCACATCTTTTACAAATCAGAAAATGCGAATGATTTTCCATTAGATTAAGGGTATACTTAATGCTGTCATCTTTTGGTCTGATTTTTTCTAGTAGCCCCAAATCCTCTAATACATCAATATTTCTATAGATAGTTGATAGATTAATACCTGGATTCTTATCTTTAGTCAACAATAACCATTCCTCCATAGATATTGGTTTGTCACTATGATAAAGAGCTTCTATGATAATCTTTCTCTGATTGGTCAATTTATAACCACTATTTTTTAATAGATCAATAACTTTATTAAAATCCATATAAAACACCTTTATTCTAAGAAGATTACTTGTCGTTAATTTATTATAACATATACATGCACTTTTTAAACCAATAAAATTATTTTTTTAATAGATTTGTACTTGTCAATACTATAATTAAATAGTATAATTTAAATGCAAATTATTTGCATTTAGAATTATATAGGAGGATTCATATGAAAAGAAGATTATTATTACTAGCATCCATCGTATTAATACTATCTGGGTGTTCTGGTAAATCTGTAGATAACAACAAAATTAATATAGGAGTATCCATTGGACCAGAAGAAGCATTTGTCAATGCTGTGCTTGGTGATAAAGGCACTGTTACAACTGTTATACCCTCAGGCTTTAGTCCTGCAAACTATCAGCCTTCGCCAAAAGAATTAGAACATATCAGTGATGCTGACTTGTATTTTACCATTGGAGTAGCCGCTGAAAATAATATATTACCTAAGGTAGTAAGTAATAAAACAGAAGTTATCTCACTAAAGGATGCTTCTGAAAAACAATACCCTATTCTTTATTTAGATAATCATTCACATGAGCATGAACATGAAGAAACTACCGAACATGAGGAAGAAGAAACTAGCAAAGTAATTGACCCTCATATATGGATGTCACCAAAAAGAGTAATAGTCATGATTAATACAATAAGGGATTCTCTTTCTGATATTGACCCTGAAAATAAAGATTACTATGATGACAATGCAGCAAAATATATCGCCGAACTAGAAGAATTGGATATTTATATAGAAGAGACTCTGAAAAACTCTAATATAGATAATTTCATCATATATCATCCTTCACTTGGCTATTTCGCTAACGATTATGGTTTAAATATGATGGTTATTGAAGAAGATGGTAAAACTGCAACTATTGAAACTATGACTAATGTGATTAATTTTGCAAAAGAACATGATATAAAAGTTGTGTTCTACCAACAAGAATTTGATAGCAAACAAGCAACAGTCATTGCAGATGAAATCAATGGGAAAGTAATTTCTCTGGATATTTTATCAAAAGAATATATTGATAACTACAAAAAAATCGTTGATACTTTTGTATCTTCATATTAAAAAGGTGACTAATATGGCATTATTAGAAATAAAAAATTTATCCGTTCACTATAATAATTATCTAGCACTGGATAATATCAATTTAGAAGTTAATAAAAATGATTATATTGGAATAATTGGACCTAATGGAAGTGGCAAAACAACTCTTTTGAAATCCATAATAGGTGATATTACTCCTGATAAAGGTAAAATAATGATAGATCCAAATGTAATTATAGGTTACGTTCCTCAATTCTCAACATTCAACAGGGATTTTCCTATAACAGTATTTGATGTGATATTAAGTGGTACTCTTCCATCAGATTATAAGCTGTTCTACCGTTATAAACAAAATGATAGAAATAAAGTTATATTTGCAATAGATAAGTTAAAAATCAATTATCTAGCGAATAAAAGAATCAATCAACTATCTGGTGGTCAATTACAAAAAGTATTACTTGCAAGAGCATTAGTAACTAATCCAGATATTTTATTACTTGATGAACCAACAGCTAGTCTAGATACAGATGCAAAAGAGGAAATTTACAATATCTTGACTACATTGAATAAAGAAATGACAATAATTATGGTTAGTCATGATATTGGTATGATAAAACATAATGTAAAAAAATTTGCATGTCTTAATAAGACTATGCATGTTCATGACAACGACGAAACAATAGATCCTTGGCATTTTCAAAATTTATTTTATACGAAAGGAAAGTAGTTATGTTAGAAGCAATATGTAAATATGGTTTCATGCAAAATGCTATCATAAGTATTATCTTAGCTAGTATTGTATGTGGAATAATCGGAACAATTGTTGTAGAAAAAAAATTGGTGATGATGAGTGGCGGTATCGCTCATGCATCTTTCGGAGGTATAGGTCTTGGTTTTCTATTAGGGTTTGAACCTATAATAGGAGGACTTTTGTTTGCAGTAATATCAGCAATTGCCATTGTCAGTATAAAAAGAAGGACTAATACTACTTCGGATACAATCATAGGTATGCTATGGTCATTAGGTATGGCACTTGGGATACTATTCATATCTCTTACACCTGGTTACCCACCAGATATGACTACTTATTTATTTGGAGATATATTAACCGTTTCAGTAAAAGATATTTATCTTATGGTTATTTTGACTCTTTTTATTCTTATAAGTTCATTTGCATTATTCAACTATATAAAAAGTTATTTGTTTGATGAAATCTTTTTAAGCAGCAAAGGGGTTAATACTACGTTTTTAGAATACTTTCTATTTATTCTTATAGCCTTGAGCATAGTTATTTTAATAAAAGTAGTTGGTATCATATTAGTAATAACATTATTAACAGTTCCACCAGCAATATCTAAATTGATTACATATAATTTTAACATTATAATATTATTATCTTCAATAGTGGGTATTATTTTATGCTTCTTGGGTCTGGTCTTCTCTTATTATTTCAACATACCTTCTGGTGCAACTATTATAATATTATCAAGTGTAGCTTATTTTATTACTGCACTAATCAAATCAAAGAAATAAGTAAATTATTCTTGACAAATGATATATATATGTTTATTGTGTATATATGTAATATGCACGGTATTTACGGATAGGAGGTTAAACTTTGAATATAATCATATCAAACTCTAGTTCGGATCCAATCTATCTACAGATTACTAATCAATTAAAAAAATATATTATTACCGGTGATTTAAAAGAAACAGAGCCTCTTCCATCTATACGAAAACTAGCGAAAGAACTTCAGATTAGTGTTATAACTACCAAACGTGCTTATGAAGAATTAGAAAAAGAAGGCTTTGTTGAATCAGTTAGAGGAAAAGGATTCTATGTTGCGCTTAAAAATAAAGATTTGATACGAGAAAAAAAGATGCAAATGATTGAAAATAAACTAAGTAAAATAATAGATGAAAGTAAAATGCTTGGATTAGGTATTGATGAATTGATTGAAATAATCAAGTTATTATACGAGTAAGGTAAAAACTTAGTTTATATGATATAATCTGCATATACTACTCTAATATACTTGGAGGCATTCAATATGGAAAATATAATCGAAATTAAAAATGTAACTAAGAGTTATTCTGATTTCAAACTTGATAACATTAATATAGATATTAAAAAAGGTTTCATTACAGGTTTTATTGGACCTAATGGAGCTGGAAAAAGCACCACAATAAAGTTAATAATGAATTTAATTCAAAAAGAATCTGGCGAGATAAATATATTTGGTATGAATAATACAAAACATGACAAAAAAATCAAATCAAGAATAGGATTTGTCTATGATGATTGTTGTTTTTTTGATAATCTTACTATAAAAAGTAATGAGAAGATTATATCTTCATTCTATAAGGAATGGAACCATGATTTGTTTACCTCATACTTGAAAAGATTTGAATTGAATCCTAATAAGAGAATACGTAAACTATCAAAAGGTATGAAAACTAAATTCGCCATAGCTATTGCTTTATCTCACAATGCTGATTTGTTAATAATGGATGAACCTACTGGAGGTCTTGACCCTATTTTCAGAAGAGAATTATTAGATATTCTTTATGATCTTATTCAAGACGAAAACAAAAGCATATTCTTTTCTACTCACATAACATCCGATTTAGATAAGATAGCTGATTATATCACTTTTATTAATAAAGGTAAAATAGTTTTCTCCAAACCAACAGACATCATTAATGACAGCTATAAAATCGTTAAAGGCAATAGTGAATTATTATCAATGATCAATAAAGATCATTTAATAGGTATTAACAAGAATAGATATGGTTTTGAGGCCTTGACAACTCATTCTAGAGAGTTAATAGAATCATATCAAGACTCAATTATTGTTGATAATGCTAACCTTGAAGATATTATGGTATTCCATATAAAGAAGTAAAAGGGATGATTTTACTATGTTTCATTTGATAAAAAGCAACTTTAAATACACTTTTCAAAATAAATTTTATTTAATTATACAAATATTAATGTTAATTTATGTAGCAGTAATTTCTATAATCTATACAAATAAGTATATTACAGATGCTAATTTTATAGATCTGCCAACTATACCAATTACATTATTTTTATTTATAACTACTTTTTTCATGACAGGAACACCCTTTATAGCTCCCAAACAGCATAACTCTAGCAGCTATAGCATATTCACACTCAGCTTTCCTATTAGCAGAAAGCAATATGTTACAAGTCATTACCTAAAATTAATAATATATATGCTTATAGTTTTAATCAACATATTTTTATTTTGTTTAATAACTATCCTAATCAATGGGGCTCCTATAGTTTGGAATTATTTCCTATTATTGTTTTTTATTATATTATATACAGTTGGGGTTACAGGATCATTATATCTAATGATTTTTTTTGCAACAAAATTTTTCAAGCCTTTAATATATATAGTATACTTCATTAGTTTTTATTTATCATCAATTGTAAATGTTAATCATATTTTTTGCAGTCATTATATAAACATATACATATACACAGGATTATTGCTTATTCCATTGTTCTATTTGATATCATTGATTGTGGTTAATAAAAGAGATTTTAATGAGTAGCAGAAAGGGACATTAGAAATGAAGAAATTAATATTATCTAATCTCAAAAATACAGGAATTATATATATTCTATTATTTGTAACACTCTTTAATATTATAGCTTTAGTGGTTAGAGACTCATCATATGTTTATATCATATCCTTGATGATAACTCTTTCTTACTTCTATACATACATGAGTGTTTTCTTTCCACAAACAGATTATCTTGATAATACTTTTTTGTTGCAACGTTCCTTACCACTAGAAATAAATGAGATCATTAACAGCTGGTATTACACAGTATATATTACTAATGGAGTAGTAATTCTTATTAACCTTGTGTTCCTTATAATAATTATGGATAGTACCAGTCTCAGTAATCTGCTAGTTATATTGTTGACTTATTTTATGATGTTACTATGCTTTAATATTGTTGCTCCTTGTATCATTAAAACAACATCTATCCTCCAGAAAATAGTATGTTCAGTAATAACATTGGCATTTCTATTGGGAACTTATTTCTTTACATATTATTTGTTTGATATGATTGACTTAATGTGGATAGTAATTATTGATGCTATATCTTCAATTATTATCATTATCACTTTTAAAATATCCACAAAACATGCTTGCAATAAATTACTGATAAAATTTGATAATTGATTTATAATTATTATAGACTTTTTAGATAACTACTTAAAAGTCTAATAAAATTTTATATAAGGGGTAATGCTAATGAATCTTTTTAAGAATAAACATAACAAAATTTATTCTGGTATCAAAATCACACTTTTTATTGCATTTTATTTTACCTTTCAGAAAGCAGCTTCTTCACTCTTGATTCCACTAGATTTCACTAATTATTATACACTATATATTCTTATCAAATCTCTATCAGTTGTTGCATTAATAATTGCATTCATATTCGTCTATAAACTTGAAAATAGGTCCCCAAGAAAATTTGGAGTGATTATTTCCAAAAAATCCTTAAAGCACCTATTGATAGGTTTAGTACTTGGTGCATTATCAATCACAATTATAGCATTATTATTATTTGCAACTGATAATGCTACACTTACATACAGTTTTGAAGAACCAATTTTTTCTTTTAATCTTATTTATGTAATGATAATATTTATCCTAGTGGGAATTGATGAAGAATTATTGGTTAGAGGCTACATAGTACATACCCTTCACAGATATAACAACAAATATGTAGTTTACATTATTCCTGCGGTGATATTTTCAGCACTACATTTACTTAATCCTAATGTTAGTGTGGTTGGACTTATCAATATTGTGCTAATAGGAATTTTGTTTACTTATATGACCTTGAAAACAAAAAATATTTTAATGGCTATAGGATTCCATATTACTTGGAATTTCTTTCAAGGTGGTTTTTTTGGTTTTAATGTTAGTGGTTCCACATTGTGGGATTCTGTATATCCCGTTAGGATAATCCATGATAATCTCTTGACAGGTGGAGACTTTGGTTTAGAAGGGGGAATTTTGACAACCTTAATATTTGTAATCGTCACTATGGTTGTATACCTAATACCTGTTGAAGACAATCAATAATACATTTTTAATGTGAATTTCAAGGAAGATAGACTAGGTTTAGTGGTAAGCGAAGTCACCTAGTCTATCTTCCAAAACTTGTAGCCATCTCTAAAAATGTATTTTCAGCCAGCCCTTTATTACTAATCCAAATATTTTGTACCATTAAGGTCATTCTTAATTATATCACTTGCCTCCAAATATTCCTCTTCTTTATCTCTATTGGATTCAATGAATTTTTCTGGTAACATTGTTCCTATTTCATAATTAAATGAATATCCAAGAAGATTTCTAGTTATAATTTTAGTATGATAATGTGTGAAATCTCTTCTTTTAATTTTACCCATCTTATCCCTCCTTATATTTATTCTCTCTTTTATGATTATCAATTATTCCTTAATCAAGTTGTAATAATTACCTAAAAAATAATTAACTTTTTTAGAAACATACCGATATATAGTATAGGTAATTTTGAATTAAATTATAATTTTTATATTAAGAACCAAAATAATAAGGGGGAAATTGAATTGAGAATTAACTATAACGACTTAGGAACAAATAATATCATTACTGACCCACTTAAAAACATACATTTAATAAATAAGAAATATGCAGCAAAGAAGGTTGATGAAAATAACATTAGTGCAACTATTGATATATCTGAAGATGCTGTAAATAAATATTTTGATGAAGGTGTGTTTGATACTATTTCTAATGATATGAAAACTAATAAATCCAATAAAATTTATACTTCAAATGATATTGTCAAAGAATATGGCAAGAAATACGCTGAAGTATACAACAAAATCATGGAAAATGCTCCAGAGGATAAACGCACTGCGTATTTAGATAAATTAGACTCAGCTTTTCAAAAAGCTGTAGATGATGAATGTAATAAAATGATTCATAAAATTGAAAAATGTTTTATGGACAGTGATATGGAATGCTCATTAGATAAAGAATCTTTTAGAGATCTTTTCTCTAAAATTGCAAATGCCACAAAAGATTATTTTGTAGATGGCTCAAAACAACAATTAGACACGTATATAAGTAATAAGATAGGTAATATTGAATCAGGGGATTTTAAGACCTATAGCACTTTTACAAAAGTAACTGATATGTTTGATTATACAAGTAAAATCAGTGATAAAATGAAAAGTCTAAGAGAAATGCTTATAGAGAATTCACCTGATGATATTATAGCATCATCCGATTTAATGAATACGATTTTATCATATACCAATAAAATCAATAAGGATATTGAAAAATTAAACGAACTAAAAGATTCTATTAATACTGATGAAATGAGTGATAAATTCGGTAAGGATTTCATGAAATTAATGGATAAGAAAACATCTGACATGAATGATGTTAATAGCAAAATGCAAAAATACGCTGAACTACTTGAGAAATATAAAAAAATCCAAAAGCAAATTGATAAAGCTAATGCTAAAAGAGAAGCGTTAAATCAAAAACTGGATAAAGCCAATGAAACCAAAAACCAAGATTTAGTGAGTATGTATCTAAAAAGAGTGGAATCATATGATGTCAAGATAGCTAAGCTAGAAGCTGAATCAGCACAAATTGAATCAGAAATGGCTACTTTGTTGAAAGATATCAAAGAATCTAATATTTAATTTATTTGTTATTATCTTATAAGATAATAAGCTTAAGTAACATAGACTCTGTAAAAGGTCTGCTATACGTCGTCCATGACTTCGCTTACCCCTATACAGAGTCTAATTTATTGAGCTATTTTATCCCTATTATATATAATCAATCTATATACATAATCAATCTAATATTTTTTCGAATTGCACTTCACCAATATAATCCTTGCCCATATCAAAGAAAATATCTTTATCTTTTTTATTATGCTGGATATTGAAGGTCAATTTTGTACCTTCATCATTAAGATTTATTTTTATAGTATTATCTATGTATTTTGTCTCACTATTTACTTCATCCCACCATGAATATTGAATGACATTTATAATAACTTCTTTTTCGTCTACGTTTATTTCTTGGACTTCATAATTAATAGCCTCCATAAATCCTGTGGCATATTCATAAAAATCAATACAATAGTTGTCAATGATTAGATTATATATATACTCATCATATATTTTATCCTTCATGGTTCCCCATTTTCCAATTATCTTATTGAAAAACTCTACCTGTTCTTCATCAAAAGCAGATAAATTATTCTTGTTACTAACTAAAGCAAGTACTGATTCCAAAGAATCTTTAACCACTTTTTCATTATGAAATTGGTACATGTTATTACTAAGATAATCATATTTTTTGATTACTGCTTTTTTCCCTTGTAATTGTATTAAGTAATATAGTCCTATAATATTACCCTGTTTCCCCTGTTCACTTACTACTTCCAAAACCACTGTATCATCTGTGATTGAATTAATTATATAAGCCTCTTCTCCTGATTTCCACGACAAATTACCCTCAAGATCATAATGTTTAGATAGTATAGAACCATCTTTTATCTCGTAGGATTTTATACCACTATAATCATTAAATCTCAAGAACTCATTTTCTCTAACATCATCATAATCCTTAAACCACTCATTTTGAATTTCATTAGAAATAGAATCCAATGCGGCATCATCTATATTAGTATTACTCTTTTGTTTACTTAGATAATAATTACTTAATATTCCTTGCTGATCTTTCTGATATATATATGTATTATTATAATTACCCTCGGCTGTTTCATATGTATAAGTGCATTTCATTATGTCACTGTTTTCACCATCTAATGACAAGAATAGTTTCGTATTATCTTTTCTTTTTCTCCCCATCAGAGTTTCTCTTTCTGTTATTCTAATAAGCATAGAAATATCATTAACTTCTATAATGTCATATTTACAATTGATATAATCATTGACTTCACTAGCATAGATTATCATATGGTCTTTGTAGATACCTATACCATTATCTTGACATGATAACTCCTCTGTTATGAAAAAATCATCTTCAAAAATCGCTTTAACTTTCCAGTCACCTATAAAACTATTTATTTCATCACTTATAATAGTGTCATCGTCTTGTTGGTCCTTGTTTAAGTCTATTTTTTCATCATCTTGTTGGTCACCAGTAATATTATCATTATTAACGGATTTTATAACATCTGTAGATACATCTGTTTCATTTGAACATCCTGTGAGTATCACTATCACTAAAATCCATAAACTTATTAAATATTTCACCTTAATACCTTCCCCCCTTACAATTACTCCTCAAATCCAATTATAATGGAGTAAAACAGTAATTGCAAGAGATAGGAATCTACTCTACTAATTTTTTTGCATTATATTGTGATAAATTAAAAGATTGCCACTGTACTTCTTCCAACTCATACGTATTTAAATATTCTATATATTCACCATACATTTTGTCATCAATATTTTTTAATCGTGACATTTCACCTGCAGCATCTGTTGATAAATCAACTAAATAGTGAAAGTCAATTTTTCCTGTTTCAACATAGCGATTTATATTCTCTCTTGCAACTATTCCATCAATGTTAATGAAGTTTATAATTAAGTAACTTGCCAATGAAACAATTATTCCTATTCTAATTATAGGTAATTTTTTGTTCCATATATTAATTGCAACTAATATCATTATTAAAGTTTCAAAAACTATGAACATATACACTAATAATCTAAGTCTTGTATAACCATATGCTTCTTCATATAAGCCTAATCTGTATATAGATGATATAATCAAGACAAAAGTACAAATAACCATTATAGACAGCAAACTGTCAACAATAATATCTTTTCTGTAGTTATAATCTTTATTAGAAATATCATCCTTAATTTTTATACCTAAATACAATTTATTAATTATAAAGATAAGCACAATATTTATGACACTCAAAAACACCAACTGGAAGAATCCTTCTCTGGCATATTCTGCATAGGTATATCCAACAGGCAAATTATTATTACCACCAAACAAATATACAAACTGAATCATAGTGAATGCTATGTAAACAATATCCAGTATTGCCATAAAAGTTATTGTAATGATTCTATCAAATCCTTTAAAGCTAGTATTAGATTCCTTTTCTTCTTGCCTAACGACACTTTTTCTGTTTTTATTGTCATAAAGATAATATATCTGCCCGAAAAAATATGCCGAAACAATGATAGCTAATAAAATCTTTATTACTATATCAGCTTTTACAACATCTTCTAAACCACTTAAGATATGGGATAGTTTATCTGCAAAAACTACATCTGCCGAAGTCAAAAGATTTATTATTATAAATAATGCAGGTATGGATATAGCAATTCCCAATAATACTTTTACAAATATTTGAGAATTTTTATTATTACTTTCTTTTCTTCTGTTACTGAATAACTCAATAAACAATTTGTGCATTTTACTAATTGGAACAAATATTATTCCCAAGGTATTACCTGCTATAAGTTTAATATCTACATCTAAACATAACATAAGATTCACGCATAACAATACAGGAACAGCTATAAAATTAAGCGCTCTAAATAAGATAAAATCACTTCTTAGATATATTGTTGATAACAGAATAATATATATTATTCCTCCAAAATAAACTTTGCTCCTGAATTCTTTTTTAGTACGCAAAGCAAAATAATGATATGCAACTAATACTATGGTATAAATAGTATATGAAATACCTATTTTTTGTTCATAAAAGAATATTACAAATAACACCCCTAGTATAATACTAAGAATCCCTAATATCTTGACATGATTAAATTTTAGCATTTTTATTTACCTCCAAATCTAAATATCATTTACTATTAAAATAATTGATATTTCACTTTTTTCCCTCATCTACATACTCTAATAAATCTCCCGGCTGACAATCCAACTCTCTGCAAATAGCCTCTAACGTACTGAATCGTATAGCTTTTGCTTTATTATTTTTTAAGATTGATAAATTAGCATTAGTAATTCCAACTTTTGCAGCAAGTTCTGACAGACCTATTTTTCTCTTAGCCATCATTACATCTAAATTAACTATGATTCCCATTACATCTTTCCTTTCTTACCACTTATTATCATATGGTATAATCACTGTCTTCTTTATACTTAACCGCTTTTTCAAAAACCTCTGAAAGGATCAAAGCAAATAAGGATGCCACTATAAATATAAAAATAACTACTATGGTCATTAAAGAATTAATGATAAATGTTTTGAATATAAATGTTATTCCGATGATACAAGAAGCCAAACTAATTAATCTAAGATTTTTGACATTATCGTGGATAAATGGATTATCCAATTTACATGTAGAAAATATCTTTCTAAGAGCATTAAGAATTACCGCCGCAAAAATACCAGCTACATATAAAATAGCTAAGATTGCGTAATAATCAAATTGCGGAAATGATTCAGAGCATATAAAACTCATATATCGTCTTATTATCCAAGGTAATCCTATTAGCGTAACAATAGTAAATCCCAACATAACTACCATAAAGAAATTCAAAAAAGTAGATAATGTTTTGCTGTTAATAAATTTCATAATAATCTTCCTCCAATTTATATATAATATTCCCCGTCAGAAATAATATTATCACAACTTTATTTGTATTTCAATATATTTTTATTGTTTTTCGATATGTTTTTTCTTATAATCGATATCTAATAATATATTTTGGTAAATTAAAAAACGAACTTCCCGTTTGTAAAACTAATTTCCCGTTTTGTATTTGAAAGTAACCTTTTGTAAGTAAAATGCACCTTTTGCAACTGAATATCTCGTTTTGTAAACATATTTCCATATTAGCATTATGATTTCAACAGTATTTTTGCTATAATTCATGTGTAGACATGAATAGAATGGCATCATTAATGGAGGTCGAGATTCTTTCGATTTTTTTGTAATCGGAAAGTCCACCCCTATTTTATGATATTAAGTTAACTCATAATGCTGGTGACGTTTGTTTGGTTTACGGTTTATTTTTTGAGAAGTTTATAGGTTAAGGTTATGTTTTCAGCGGCAACTGAAACATAACCTAGCTTACCTAATATCTCTTCTCCGTAATAAAAGCTGAACGCTTCGTATGGACTTTTATCGTTCAGCTTTTTGCGTGTGTAAGAGTTCACATGATTCATCACTAATAAGATATCTTCCTGAGTCAAATCATCAAATGATGTACCTTTTGGAAGTATTCTACGAATCAGTGTATGATTCACTTCAATAGCCCCTTTTTGATAGGGTGCACTTGGATCACAATAAAACAAACGACTTCTAAGGATGTCTATGGAACCATATTCAATAGCTTTTGGATTAGAGAATTCACTACCATTGTCAGTCAAAAGTACAGGGAATAGCTTCTCATAGTCTTTTCTTCCAAATGTCCTATAGAGATAATCAAAGATATCAATAACCGACCTGGAAGTGTTTGCATCACGAAGAAATGCCATCATAAAGCTGGTATCTACAAAGTGTAATGTTAATAAAACCTTACCACCTTTTGTACCAACAACTCAATCCATTTGAACAACAGATGTTTCAGGATTTTTATTCATATATTCGGTAAAATCCTTGTATGTACGGTCAATACGACACTTTCTATCAATCTTAAATTCAGACTTTTTGTAACGTGGTCTGAACTTAACTTTTCTTGGCAAATCAATGTTTCTGACATCAAAAAGACATGCATCAACATAGTTGTATAAGGTTTTTTCACTGCACATCAGCTCATCTACATGGTTAACATAGATTTGATGTATGGACTGACCTTTACGGATAAGTGGTGAAATGATAGCATTGATTCTTGCTATTTCAACCTCATTGGTAATAATTCCACTTCTTGATTCAGAAATATTCTCAGAGTATTTATTGTGGGCATCAATAGCACTGTAATAAGGTTTTGCCAATGTACACTTTGGTAACGTATTGCAACCATTACAAACATAAGGTGGTTTAAACTTGCTGACACAAACATCTTCTTCAAAGTAGTGACAACCATCATTGCAAAGCTTACAGTTTTTACAATAGGGTTTTGATGGATACTTACATTCATCACATACTTTGGTTCTGGTACACTTAAGTCTTAGTTTACAAGAATTATAAGGATATGCGCCATACCCTGTTTTTTTGATAATGAGATTTCGTTTAATCTCTTTTGCTATTGTGGTTCTGTCCTTAGATATAATTTTAGCTATGGCTCCGAAAGAAAGACCTGCCTTTAATCCAGCTTCGATTTCTAATCGATCATCATAGGTTAGGTATTTAGACATAAATCTACCTCCTTTTATACAGCCACCAGCTAATCAACCGTAACAAAAAACGATGAAAATATCAAACAAAAGAAAAAGGAAAACCATCTTTTTTGGCTCTCCTGAATGAAACTAATCAACTATTCAAATTTTATGTAGGTCGAAAATCCATACTTATACATATCCTCTTATCAAAGAGACTTATTTAAAAAACTTAACAATTAGGTATGGAATTTCATTTTGCAATTAAGGTTTGTTATGTTAAAACCCCTAAAAAAACAGTGAATTGAATTACTAATCCACTGTTTTTATCTTATATTATTAATTTACTAAGTTACATCCTTATTCTATTAAATTTACTATTCCCGTATTTATTTCGTTAATGATATATCTCTCAACAATATACTTCCACTTTCTTTTTGATCAAATTGTAGTGTTATACTAGCAATATCGCTTAAGTCAAGATCTTTGAATTCTTTTAAAGGAATCCTTGCTTCTGACAAAGGAGTTTTCAAGGACCAATATGTTGTATTTTCATTAGTTCTTGAATGTCCCTCTGTCCAAGTCAAAGCAGCTGTATTGTCATCTAGGATTACTTTTGCTTCCTTACCTTTGTTATCATTTAATATAATTGCAAGAGCTTGATTTTCCTTTGACTTATTCAATTCACTGCCTGGATTTAAAGCTAAGTATAAGGATAATGCTTTATAATCACTCATGTCTTTTTTATTGACTGGTATTTCTATTGTAAAGGTCCCTTTATTATTGGTATAATTAAACCTAAACAGCCCATATCCATCAAAATTGGATGGATGGTCAAAATTAAGCAGTTCATCTTTATTGGGAATATAACTTTCAATCAGATACTTAACTTTTATATCTTGTATTACATTATTACCTTGCAAATCATTTTTCTTAATCTTATCTTCACTGGTAGCTTTTATTATTTCAAGTCTATCGGAGGTCAAATATGAAGTTTTAACATCCAACCCATAAGCTTTATCAACAGTAGGTTCATCAACATTAAATAAACCTGTTTCCACTTTTTTACCTAATGCTTTGTTTAGAAAATCAATAGAATAATCTATAAGAAACTGTCTTTGTTGTTCTCTTGTCAAGAAAACAACTCTATCATCTTCTGTAAGGTCAGAATAGAACTCTCTATCATCCTCTTTAACATTGTCATTAAAGAAATTATGTCCTGCTCCTTTTAAAAATATAAGAGATGCAAAAGATTTTCTGCTCTTATCTTCTTTTAATATATCAAATGTGGTTTGTCCATCTAAATTAACTACATCTCCATCATATTGTGGCAATATTATACCTGTTGGTATATCTGGATTATCATTTTCAATAACTATAACATTGGCTGGTGCTATTTTTAATATAGCGAATATATTATCATTACCTCTATCTTTTTGATCATTGATAACTGAGTCTAATGCACCACCGCCTCTTGAGTGCCCTACCAAAGCTATTTGAGTCAAATCTCCTTTATCTTTCAAATCAATACCGAAGTCATCTGATTCCCCTTTGATAGCTGATTCTAGCTTGGTAAGATGATCATTGAATATATTAACCAATCTTTCATGCTTTATAGGTTCCCCATATTCTAAAACATGTTGTGCATTAACGTTTATAGTAACTGCCAAAAATCCTTTTTCAGCTAACGACTTCAATAAATACTCAAAACCAAGATCATATCTGTCCTTATTGTAATCTTCTATTACATGAGAACCATGCAAAACAAAAACAATGGGATGTTTTTCACCTTCCTTTGGTATGGCTATCTCTCCAACCATATCATAAGGCATAGTAACACCTGAACTTTGTTTTATTTCACCACTCCCAAGATTGTATTCCACTAAATCAATTTCACTATCATTATTTTCCTTTTGCTCTTCTTTATTATCCATATCATTATCTGACTCATTATTATTTTTATCATTGCTATTTTTATCTTCATTCACAGTATTACTGCCTTGGTTATTTTCTATTTTTTCATTATCCTTTGTACTGCATCCTGACAACAGAAAACTTTGTAATAATAAAACGGCAGTTAAAACACTTAATAATCTTATACCCTTATTCATCAGTTCACCTCGTTGTGATTATATTTCTGTAATATATAAGCTATTTTAAGATTATTAATAGTTTCTGCAATTGAATACAATAGTATTCCATAATAAGTTAACAGATATTTAGGAATTTGGTTTTACTTCACTGATAATCAACAATATGCAACCTAGGAATACAAACATATCTGCAAGATTAAAAATCAAGTCTGGTTTCCACTTGAAGGAAAAATAGTCAACAACCTTTTTGAGACGTATTCTATCAAAAACATTGCTGAGTGCTCCACCTGTCAAAAAAGCTAATCCTATAGTTAATATATTGTTACCCTTCATAATTGCATAAGTTACACTAAGACAGATCAATAGTATCACCGAAAGGATATTAACCAATAGTAAAAAACCCTTTTTATTCTTAAGAAATCCTAGAAAGGCACCTTCATTATAATTAAGTTTCAATAGAATATTATTCTTGAGTATCGGCTTACAAGTTGTATCATCCATTTCATTGACAGCTTTAATCTTACATATCTGATCAATCAAAAAACATAATGGTGCAATAATTAAATATTTCATCATATCCTCCTCCCTGTATTTCTCTAAATGCTTAATGTTAATTATAACAAATTAAATGAATATGGAAAAGCATTAAAGAATATATTACTTTAGGCTTATTACTTAGGTCAATCTCCATTATAGGTACAAATAGATTACATAGAATTAATTAACTATATTATTGTTACATAATGAAAGGATTGAAAGGAAAATGAAAAGAAGTTCAGTAATAAAAGGAACCATAATATTGACTGTAGCTGCACTGATTACTAGAGTATTAGGTTTTGCTAATAGAATATACTTGAGTAATTTAATTGGTGCTGAAGGTATGGGACTCTACCAACTTGTGTTTCCTATATATATGATATGTTATACTATATGTTGCTCAGGTATCTTTACAGCTGTTTCAAAGCTTGTAGCTGAGGAAAAAGCAAAAAATAATTATTCTAACCTAAAAAGGATTATTCGTACTTCTTCAATAATAGCTTTTACTTTAGCTGTTATTTTGATGTTAGTACTTATTTTCAACGCTGAATTAATTAGCTGCAAATTAATCAATGAACCACGTACAGCTCTAGCAATTAAGATTATGGCAATATCAATACCATTTACCGCTATAATATCATGTATTAAAGGCTATTTCTACGGACTGAAATATCCTACTGTACCTGCTGTCTCTCAGATTATAGAACAGATTACTAGAATAACAATCATATATTTCTTATCAGCATTATTCATACCAAAAGGACTTACTTATGCTTGTGCCATGGCTATAATCGGAATGGTAGGTGGAGAAATAGTCTCTTTTGTAATAGTAGCAGTAGCTTATAAATTCAATTCATTGAAGGAAAGGTCAAGTTCACCTCAAAGTTATTTTATAATACTGAAAAAGATATCCGCCATTGCAGTACCAATAACTTCTAATAGGTTGATTACTACAATATTGACTAGTATTGAGGCTATTCTCATTCCAACACAATTACAATTATTTGGATTATCTCATTCTAATGCTTTAGGTACATATGGTATTTTAACTGGTATGGCTTTACCACTGATTCTTTTTCCTACTGTGTTTACTAATTCCATATCCCTTATGTTACTACCAACTGTATCAGCTGCTTCAGCCAACAAAAATAAATCGATGATTAACTTTACTACTACCAAAACAATGAAATTCACCATTCTTATTGGTATACTAAGCACATTTTTATTTTTGTCTTTTGGTAGAACATTGGGAGTTATAGTATATAATGAAGAATATGTGGGAGTATTATTAACCATTCTAGCTTGGTTATGTCCATTTATATATCTACAAACTACATTAGGAAGTATATTGAATGGACTTAATAAACAATTGATTGTTTTTAGAAATAATGTAATAGGTCTGAGTATTAGAATAGCTTTTATATTCATTTTGATTCCTATGTACGGATTAAAGGGATATCTATGGGGGTTACTTTGCAGTTTTGTTCTTGTTTCAACACTCAATATTATTCATCTTGTACGAATAACGTCTATTAATTTTAAAGTAGGAAACTGGTTGGTCAAACCAATTCTAGTTTGCTTAGCATCTGTTTCGTCAATTGATTTACTGAGTAGATATATTACTATGCCATTTTCATTATTGGTAAATACATTAATTAATATTTGTTTGTTTATGATAATATGTATTCCGCTTCTGCTATTAACGGGTAGTGTTAATTTAAATGAGGTTAATTTTATTTTGAATAGGAAAAAGAGGTAATTAGTAAGATTATTTCTTCAAGGTATAAGACAATTATAGACAACGGTTATATATTTGAACCATAGATAGCGATAGTGGATAATAACTCTCGTTACGTTAGTTATTTTTATCTGTGTATGAGGTATACAACAAGCCGTAAAAGTCGTTATTATCCACTATCGCTATCTGTGGTTTATTTATTTTTCTGCCACGTTTAAGACAGTTAAGAGAGTAACTTTAGCTTATAAGTGGTTAATCCGTTTTATCGGATTTTGTAGGAACTTTGTAGGGTAATATGTTTACTTGTGCTAGATGAATCGTGGAAGGCGTGCATTATATCTAGGACATGGTATATTAAATCTCCGTTGGCTCTATGTTCATTATTATTTATTATGCTGTTTGCCATATCTGATATGCCTAATCCTCTGCTATTGTCAGTGTATTTTTTATTTATGACAACTTCATGGAATTCTTTGTCATAACTTTTTTTAATATTTACTGGACCTGCGAATGTATTTGGGTCAGGGACACTTAGTGTTCCTTCTGTACCGTATATCTCGATAATTGGTAAATTGCTGCCCCAAACGTCGAAGCTGGTGATGATTGTACCAATAGCACCATTTTCAAAATCCAATAATCCGGAGATATGAGTTGGTACATCAACTTTTATGATTTCTCCTTTTTTAGGTTCACTTGTGATCATTCTTTCAGGAAATGATATTTTAGTTGAACCTGATACACGTTTAACAGAGCCTAACATTGTAATAAGTGCGGTTAAATAGTATGGTCCCATATCAAACATGGGTCCCCCGCCTATCTTGTAATAAAATTCAGGGTCTGGATGCCAACTCTCATGTCCATGACAAGTCATGAAAGCTGTTGCTCCAATAGGAGTACCAATTTCACCATTATTAATGAGTTCTATACAAGTTTGGATGCCGCCACCTAGAAAAGTGTCTGGTGCACCACCTATTTTTAATCCTTTTTCTTTTGCTTTATTTATCAATGCTTTACCGTCTTCTCTTGTTAAAGATAAAGGCTTTTCCATGTAGGTGTGTTTACCAGCTTCTAGAGCAGCCATGGAAACTTCTTTATGAGCCTTAGGTATTGTTAGATTTACTATTATCTCTATATCTTCATGATTTATTAGTTCTTGGACTGAGTAGGCTTTTATATTATATTTCTCTGCCTTTTCCCTTGCGCGTTCTATTATTAAATCTGCACAGCCAACTACTTCTAGATTATCAAAAATATCTGTACAGTTTTTTAGATATATATCACTTATGTTACCGCAACCTACTATACCAATTTTAACTTTTCTCATAGTCTATACCCCACAATCCTTATATTCATTTATACATTTATCCTTACCTTCAGCTACCCACATGAAACCTCTTTTCATCAACTCAATTGCTTCTGGGATATTAAAAATATCTGATTGATGACCTAATGAATTGTAAAACACTCTGCCCTTTCCCCATCTTTTTGTCCATACGACAGGCATATCAACATATCCATTCAAGGAATGCAGACCATCAGCAATAGGGAAACGAGTAGTGGCTAATACTTCAATAGCAGGATCTACATGAAGATAGTATTGTTCACTCTTAACACGGAAATCCTGAATATCTTCGACTATTTTACTAGAACTATTCTTGATATTGACTTCATATTCAACTAGATCACCGCCTGGATGAGATACCCAATTTCCACCTGTCATGAACTGCCAATCAACATTGTCTCTAAATGCATCACACATTCCCCCATGACAACCTGCAAGTCCAACTCCATGGGCAACTGCTTGGGATATGGATTTCATTTGTTTATCAGTAATTGTACCCATTGTCCATATAGGAATTATTATATGATATGTCTTCAATCTTTCAGTATCTAGGAGAATATCTAATGTATTAAAAACCTCTACTTCAAAATTACAGTCAGTCAAAGTATTCTCAAATACCTTAGCAACACCATCTGGGTCATGACCTTCCCAGCCTCCATAAATAATTAATGCTTTTTTCACAAGAACTACCTCCATTTCAATTATGATAGCTTCATTCTACATAATCATGTGTAGATAGTCCTGTCAAAAGTTGCTCAATACTTCTCAAATATTGCTATCTTGAATTTGCTCTATATTCTTTCTATATTCCGACGGTGTCATCCCTGTATAATCTTTGAAAACTCTATTATAGGTCTTAATGTTATCAAAACCGCTTAACATAGCTATTTCAATTATTTTTTTGGATGAAGATTCTAAAAGGTTCTTTGATTTCTCCACCCTGTATAAGTGAAGGTAACTTAGGAAAGTAATACCTGTACTCTTTTTAAAAAATCTAGTAAAATGATATGTACTAAAATTAGCCACCTTAGCTATTTGGTCAATGGATATATTCTCATTATAATGATATTCTACATACTTATATATTCTGCTCAATAAATTGATACGTTGATTCTGCTTGGTTTTTTCACCTTTTGAATAATACTCTATAGGAGTAAATCTTAGCAGTACTGCTATTATTCTATAAAGCCCAGCCATAAGATTCAATTTATAGGCAGATTTCTTTTGAATGAATTCTTGTTTCAGATCTAGAATCTGTCGTTCTAATTCCATCTTATAATGTTTATCTGATATCTTATCACTTTCAAATACAGGATTAATGAACTTGAGCTTATTCAAATCATTATATATGTTACTTACCAAACTTAGATTGAATTGAATAAATATCTTCCTGCTCTTTTTATTATTTGAGAAGTGATGTATTTCTCTGCTTCCAATAATTAATAGATTACCTTTATTCAATTTATATAATGTATTATTCAACCATACTTCACATTCACCATCCAACATATATATAAGTTCAATTTCATCGTGCCAATGGGGAGGAAATGTAATATTATCTTCATGAGAAAATAATAAGAAAGGAAAATCTTTGTCCACAATATGTTCTTGACGAAATGCTCCCATATTCTAACTCCTTACTCGTAGTTATTTATTTCTTATTGGATATTATATCATTAATGATAATAAAATTATTATTTTATTGAATTTAATTTATAAGATGTTATAATTTAATTACGATAATGAATGTAATCCGTTACATTTATATTTCTTATTAAGAATATTTACCTAAATAAATATTTTATTATTACTTATAGGAGGATATAGAAATGAACTTAGGAATTATTGCAGATCCTACAGAAGAAAGTTTTATAATGGCTAAAAACAAGGGACTTGATTTCATTGAATTATGTATTAATATTAATGTTGATGTAGATGAATTTATAAGTAACGTAGATCAAATCATTCAATGGATTAATGCCTATAATGTTAAGATTGGTTCAATTGGACGTTGGGGCTCTAATCGCATTGATGAAAAGGGTAATATATGTCAAGATGAACTAGAAAAAGAATATAAACTTATTGAGGCTTGTAAAAAATTAGGCTGTGGAGTATATGTATGTGGATGCAATGAACAGGAAAGTTTAAGTTATCTAGAGAATTGTCAAGCAGCCATTAATTTCTTTGAGAAACTTTTAGCTTATGGTAAAGAGCTTGGAATTAAGATAGCTACATACAATTGTCGTTGGAATAATTTTGTTTATAGTGAAAAGGCTTGGAATATAATACATGGACAGCTAGATGAATTAGGAATCAAATATGATCCTTCCCATAGCTATTATGATGATAATGACAATTATTTAAGTGAAATCGCAAAATGGGGTAATCGTTTTTATCATTTCCATATAAAAGGAGCTCTAAAAGTTGATGGCAAGCGTTACGACGACCCACCAGCTGGAATGGACCAACTGGATTGGAACTCCATCATGGCAATCCTGTACAAAATGGGTTATGATGGTAATCTAAGTATTGAACCTCATTCAGCTACTTGGAAAGGCAAATTAGGAGATAAAGGAGTAGATTATACTATTAAATACATGAGTAATCTTGTTCTTTAATTTGTTTCACAAAAAACGAGCTGATGCTCGTTTTTTACTCTCCTACTTTGCAGATAACATATGTTTATTATTATATATAATAAGAATGTAGAAATTTAAAATAAGATTTGATATTTAGTCTATTTGTTTTCCCTTTTGGAAATATATTTTTTTAGGCTCAATGTAAAATTTGATGAAAATACCATATTTATAGTCAAGATTATTTTCAATACTTGTATAAGCCTTTAGTTTTTCAAAGTCATAATTTTCACTTATTTTTCACGTAGTTTATGCCTTCTCTTTTGATAAGTATTCTTCCTTAGGTGGAAAAAAATATTTTGAAAACCTCCTGATTATGTATATATAAAGTCAGGAGGTTTTATTTTTTGTATATCAGAGGCAATTCAATAATTACCTTTCCCCCTTTTTAAGAGCATCATAAGAAAACCCTTGTCCATAATCAATGATGCAAAACCGAATACTATCTCCCCTGCCTTCAACCTTAAAAATGATTTCCCCACCTACAGGTGAAAAATCCTCCACAAAGTAATTCTGCCTCAATCATACATCCTGCATCCATATTTAACATTTTAGCTTGCCATATAAGTTCACTATCTTCTTTTTCCCCTATTAAATATAGTAGAAAACATAGTACCCTTAAGCACTCATGGCTTTCTAATTTTTTTCATTAACTATTTCGTTTAAAAGTAATTCTCGTATTTCTTTTCTGCTTCCTTTATCTGGATTAAATCCATATTTTATTAATAATAGCTCTTCTCTATCCATCTATTACACCTCTTCAATAACTATATTGTATAATTTTATGGTACCTAAAGTAAAAGCATAGTACCTAATCAATATTAACTAACAGGTACTATGCATATAATTATTTATAACGATTAAAACATAGATTCCTCCTCTATATTGGATATAAGTATGAATGGCGTAGTTACAGTTAAATTATACCATACAATGCAATTATAAATATTACATCCTCTTTACATACTTATTCTCCTTCAGTTGTTACATTAATCCAAATCAACAATAGCTTTTATTCTTCTTACACCTGAAGAAGAACTTTGCTCTTTAATTATTTTAAAATACCCAAGTTCAGCTGTATTAGAAACATGTAGTCCACCACATATTTCTAATGAATATCCTGGAATAGCATAAACTTTAACAACGTCACCATATTTTGATTCAAAGATTCCTATTGCTCCACTTTCTTTAGCATCTTCTACATTCATTTCCATACAATAAACATCAAGACTCTCCTTGATTGCCTTATTAACAATGCTTTCTACCTGACTTATCTCTTCTTCAGATAACTTTCTATGAAAAGAAAAATCAAATCTTAGTCGTTCAGAATTGATGTGGCTTCCTCTTTGAAAAACCGAATCTCCTAGAACTTGACGAAGCGCATTATTGAGTAAATGCGTTGCGGTGTGTAGCCTAACACTATTACGATTATGCTCTGCCAACCCTCCTTTGAATTTCCCAGCAGCTCCACTTCTGGATTTCTCCTGGTGCTCTTCAAACTTTGCTTTAAACCCCTCTACGTCAACAATGATTTCTTTTTCCCCTGCTAGTTCTAATGTGAATTCAATAGGAAAACCATAGGTATCGTATAATTTAAAAGCTTGTTGACCGTTCAAACATTCACCAGCTTGTAATTTCCCAAAATATTTATTTGCCATTTTCAATCCACTTTGAAGAGTTTTATTGAATTTATCATATTCCTTTTTCAATTCTTCAATGATAGTTTTTCTGAATAACTTAACCTCAGGATATGCTTCTCCATATATTTCAATAACTTCTTGCGCTAATTCAGGAAATATATTCTTTTTAACACCTAACTTATGAATCATACGAATAGTACGTCGAATAAGTCGTCTAAGTATATATCCTTGTTCTGAATTTGATGGAACAATATTCTTTGGATCAGCAAGAATAAATACAGCAGCCCTAGTATGTTCACATATGATTCTATAAGTCTTTTCATTGCTTTTGTCATATGATACCTCACTTATTTCTTCCAATTTATTGATTAATGGAACAAATAAATCTGTTTCATATACATTTTGTAGATTATTTGCAAGAATTAATAATCTTTCAAATCCTAAACCCACATCAACGTTCTTTTGTTTTAGTTCAGTAAGATTACCATCTTTATCTTTGTTATATGTCATAAAAACATTATTCCCCAATTCAACATACTTTCCACAACTACAGGCTGGTCCACACTTCTCACTACAATCAGGTAAATCATTTACATAGAACATTTCTGAATCAGGACCACATGGACCTGTCTCTCCAGCCGGTCCCCACCAGTTTTCATCATCTCCATAACGAAAAATCTGTTCTTTACTTAATCCTAGCTCTAACCATGTCTGAGTAGCTTCAGCATCATATGGCACTTTATCATTTCCTTTGTAAACAGTTACTGCAAGGCTAGAAACAGGTATATTAAGTTTCTCTGTAAGAAATTCAAAACTCATAGTAATTGCCTCTTTTTTAAAATAATCACCTAAAGACCAGTTTCCTAGCATTTCAAAGACAGTTAAGTGATAATCATCACCTACCTCCTCTATGTCTCCTGTTCTTACACATCTTTGTACATTCACAAGACGTTTCCCTAATGGATGCTCTTTTCCTAAAAGATAAGGAACAAGTGGTTGCATGCCAGCTGTGGTATATAATACACTTGCATCATTTTCAGGTACTAAAGATGCAGCTGCGGCTAACTGATGTCCCCTTTCTTTGTAGTATGATACATAAAGTTTTCTTAATTCATTTGCTGTCATAACCATCATCCTTTCTTATAAGATTGCATTAAAAAACCCTAAGCTTTTAATAGCTTAGGGCGAATTCTTAATCCGTGGTACCACCTAAATTCAGAGATAATCTCTACACTCATCAAGTACAGGCAACTCATATTACCGATACTCTATCCTATGATAACGGTGGATTTCCGTTGAAGCCTACTATTATTTCGGTTCAAGGCTCCGAGACTGCTTCAATATATTGATTGTGAAGATTCGCACCACCCATCTTCTCTCTGAACAATACAAGTATATTTACTACTTCTCTTCTTCGCCTTTATTTTTTATTTTCATAATTTTATCACTACATATCATTTTTGTCAAATATAATTCCGTAAAACCTAGCTTTCCTCACCAATCTCATCCATAAGGTATGGTGTTTGCTGATATACATAATAAGAAATGTAGAAATTCAAAATTTCTAAAACTCTATCCCTTGTAATTAAAGGCTTTAAAGTCACACGACACCAAAATATGGTTACCTGACACCAATTTTGACACCAACACTATTTTGGACACCAACTAATTTGCCTTAAACAGATAAACACAGTTGTTTTGCTCTTCTTTCTCAGTGAATTTTTTGTACTGATCATCAATCATAGATTCGGAGACATCCATTGTATCATCTAGAACTTTTTCAAGTTTTATCATCTCTTCTTGAGAATGCTCTACTAACACATGAGTATATAAATCCATCGTCATTTGTAGTGTTGCATGTCCAAGATATTTCTGAACTGTTTTAGGTTTAATCCCTGCTTCAAAGCACCTTGTTGCAAAAGAATGTCTAAAGCAGTGAGGTGAAAAGTAATCCATTTGTTCAAGTTCATCACGTAGCAAATTAATCTCGTCAATAATCTTTCGAACAGCTTGACCATAAACCTGTGCATTAAGAGGTGTACCAAACTTTGTTGTAAATAATAGTTTTTCAAAACCTTTTACCGACTTTGTTGTTCGTCTTGCCATAATCACATTTCTTTGCATAATTTGTTTCTTTAAAGCAAGAGCACACTTTTGATTCATTGGAACTTGCCTTTTACTAGACTTGGTTTTGGGAGGATCAAAGTGAAACATCTTCTTTTTATCTCCTTCAAATTTCTGATAAACCAATGTCTTATTAACATCAATGAGCATCTCATCAAAGTCAATGTCATCAAGTGTCAGACCACAAGCTTCACCAGGTCTTAATCCAGTGGATATCGCTACCGTAAATAGATTGTCATAAAATGATCCCTTACTGCATTCAAAAAAACTTGCCTGTTCTTCAGGAGTCAATACTTTTGGTTCTGCCTTTTCCTTGGTTTTCATTTTGATACCTTTTGCTGGATTTTTTGAAACAATTTCATTAATCATAGCTTTATCAAACATATCCTGTAATAGAATTCTTACCTTATTACGTGTCTCATACTGGTATCCTTTAGAATCTAAATTATTCAAAATCTCTAATATCTTAAGTTGTGTAATATTAAGCATTTTCTTTTTTCCTAAGGGTGATGAAATATGCTTTTCATAAATTGATATGTAGTGACTTTTAGTGTTAGCACAAATGGTTTGATTTTTATAGTTCTTCATCCACTTCTCAAACCATTCATCCAAAGTCATCTTATCATCAGCATGATTCAATTTATTTAAGTCTTCATATATAGCAGCATTAAGAAGAACCTTAAGTTCTTTTAAACTTCTGCTTTTCACCTCTGGTCTTCTACCAAAACGATTGGTAAAACGTCCAACATATCTACCGTCTTTTCTTTGGCTGATACCAGTCCCTAGTTCTTTACCATTTATATCTTTACCCATAATAAGCTCCTCTCAAAAAGAACTTTTAATGGGTTATATAATTTACTTTTCTATTATAACCCACTACCAGCTCAGATTTCAATATTTCGTCATTTAAAATTACCAGAATTTATATCAATCCATTTGTCCAATTTTCTTTTATTTGCATACAGTCTATTTCCAATCCGTATTACATAGGTACACATAGGATTTTTTAATAATTCTCTCGCCTTGGTTTTACCTATTCCTAAATATTTACAGAATTCTTCTAAATTTAACAATGCTTTGTCAGTTTCTTTTATCTTCATCTTCTCCACCCTCTTCATTTAAGTCACAGTTGTGGTTTATTATAAAAGCAATAAATAGTCCTGCTGTGATAGCATGATAATTAAAAATATTATATGATGTTTATTTATGTTCTAATTATAAGCAAATGGAATTTCAACTATTATTATTGACGATTATAGGCGTAAAAAAACCTCAGCTTGTCTGGGCTGAAGTTTTTTATTATACTTTATTTAATCTTGCTATTTAGTCTATTTGTTTTCCCTTCTGGAAATATATTATTTTAGGCTCCATATACCTATTTTGGTTGACATAAAATTTGATAAAAATGCCGTATTCATAGTGAAGATTATTTTCAATGCTTGTATACGCCTTTAATTTCTCAAAATCATAGTTTTCATTTACTCTGCTGGAAGACTTTTTTATCTCAATTGCAATGAGATTCTTATCGTTTCTTCCTCTTTTATGTACAATAATATCTGGTATGACACTTTTTTCTATAAGAATATCAGCATCCTCTATTATATCTTCATTACTGTTAATGCTTCTGTGACATTCTCTCCATATATCTTCAAGTATCATTATTTTTTTGCCACCACTTACTTGTTCAATATCTTTATTATATTCACAATCTACATTAAACTCTTTTCCAAACGTATTCTCTAAATATAGTGCTAATCTATGAGCGATACTTCTTTCACTAACATCATTTTTAAGAAGGTAATTATCATTTACCCTAAGAGTATCTAGTGCTATTTTTATACGTCTTTTTATTTGGTATTTTTTCATGATTTACTCCAATCTGTTGAAAATTATCTCTTATAATTATATGAGCTTAATTTTAGAAGAAAATATCATTTTTCTATGCATATATCATCCATCACTTATTGCCTACTTTTATATCATATATTCCTTCTAAAGTTAGTATTATTAGATATACGATCTCTGAAGCACTTGGGGCATTGTATAATCTTGCTACTAGTTTTCCATGCTTCATAACATTCTTTACAAATAACCCATCCATCTTCCAATTGTTCATACTCATTTAAAGTTTCAATACTAAAATCTTCACCAAACTTACTATGGATTCCCATCCATTCGGAAGCATCACGCCAAAATAGTCTTTTACACGTAAATTGATTACCGTATAAATCTATTTTTATATGCTTTTGTCCTGTAATTATATCAGTATTAACTTCACCGCATGAGGAATATATATCATCTGAGTTTGCTATATTCATGTCACTTACATTACTTAGTAATAACTCTATAGCTGACATTTCCCTATATTGCCGTTGAATTAAGACTCTTAAGTCAAATCCTCCAAAACTCATACCCAAGTCATTATCAACATATCCAGAATTTAAGATATGCACTTCTTTTAATATTGCATCGTGAAAACAACCTACTGAATTCAAGAATTCTTCTATCTCATGACTTGTTTTAATTTCCTTAAAATTTTCTAAAGTATGTCCCATTATAACCACTCTCCTTTGTAGCTATTAAATTTTATCAATTACCTATTATCAACAAATATCTATCTCTCCAACTCATTCTTACATCCTGTCAGTACTATTTTTTCTTCAACAATTAACTCTATTGCATTCTCAATATACACTTTTACCTCCGGATAAAAACTATTAATGATTTCTTCTTTTTCGGTATCCCTTAATTTATCCCAATCATTTGAAGAAAATTTGCTTGGTGGTACAATACATGCTAGACCATAAGTTATCCCTAGCTCATCTAAGAAAGTATATCCGTTGCAATACATATAATAAAATTCTTGGTATATAAGAGCTAACTGATCAAAGTTCAAATTTTTATCTAAGCATTTTTCTAGCAATCTTATTAAGTTAATTGATTCAAAAACTCCATAATCTACATATTGGTCAATAATCCTAAGTAGATTGCCTCTAGCATACTTATCTTTATAGTCTATAGATATCAAATCTATATAGTCATCATAAGATATATATGTCATTATATTATCGTTATAGTAAATCCAATCTTCAAATTTATAAATACTGTTATTATTATAAATAAGATCGTATATCCATTGCTGAAGTTCATTTAGTTCTAATTTCATGGTTGGTCTCCGTTAAATATAAATTTTTGTTGTATTATCATAGAATTAATGGTTTATCGTGATTTTTTTCTACTTCAACTAGTCAAATTGCTTATGCAATTTTTCATAATCTATTATATTCTCATTCTTACATATCCTAATAAGTTCATCCCTTACTTCCATTAAGGCAAAACCTAATAAATTTTGTCCCTTCCATAACACAGGATTATTTGCATTATCATGGTCTGCGGATAGACCTATTCCCCATATCTTATCATATGGACTTGCTTCTACAAGAATCTTATCCTTTGTTTTCATTAAGAATTGTTTTAGATTTTCATCTTGTAGAAACTTTGCTAAGTTACCATTTAATATAATACTTGCACTGTATTTTTCCCATTTGGTATTATCAAATCCCCTTACTTGTCTTCCAAGTTCTTTTATTTGCTTAGGACTTTTGTTGTTTAATATCTTATCTAATATTTCATGGTCGTTAAATAATCTAGCCTTTTCTGCCATCATATATTGCTCCATACAACAATATGTATCTGTTTCAATCGCAAATGAACTTTTCCACCATTGGCTCATGCAACTCTTTATAATTTTTCCATCTGTAGAAGGCTGATGCCCCCAGAAAAAGATATATTTAAGCTTTTTACCTTTGCTAAAATCTTTCTGTATTCGCTGAAGATTATATTTTAATTTACAATCCTTATCCCATAAAAGTATGTTGTTATCATAAACATCTTCATGTGTATCATTGTACCAACCAAGCCATCCCTTTGGTTCTGGAAACATATTTTCATACTTATTTTGTTCAATATCACTTAAACTTGTATACCACTGATAAAAGTTATAAGCATAATCTTCACCATATCCCATACGCCATCCTATACTGTATCTGCTTATATGTGGATACATAAGCCATAGTGGTGGCATAGGGTTGTTTAAACTATATGTTTGTTCCATTGTCTTGCTCTCCTTTTCTCAACTAAAAGAGGACATATGCTTTCATTTTGTCTATCTAATTATAGTAGATTCCCCTCTAGGTCTAGTATATATTTATTTCCTTCCCAATCAGTTAAATGTATCTTATCATCTATTATTCTAAAATCGTCTTTACCATCAGGTGTAACAAATATATTTCTGCCTCTAAAGCACCATCTTATTTCACCATCTGAAGTTACTGCAGATATTCCTAATTCTCCATGAATTACATACATATCATTAGCTTTAAACATCTGAAAACAAGTAATATCGTCACCTTGTATAACCCAATTTAAAGACAAGTCCATAATATTTATTGAGAATATACAATCACCAACACATATTAATAGAGTACCTTGATCTACAATATAACATGTATCATGTAGACCACTAACTCCACCTGATGCTAATAAAATAACATTTGCATCAGTAACCGTATATCTTATTCCTATTTGAGTTGATACATTTTGCTTGTTGCAGTTTACACCATAGTAATGCTTGTTATACATTCTATTATTATCTGTTGAGTTATGTGTATATTGACTTTCATTATATATCCTCATTGATTCTTCATCTAACTCAATCACAACAATCCCCCTCATGAAATTTTAATAAACTAATAGATATTTCTACTCCTTTCTATCACTCGCACATCTATAGCCATATATTAGAAATGCTCCCTCTTGTTCATGATAAAATATATTTAATTTATGTAATAATGCAATAAAATCTTTCGTTTCATCAATTATCTGATCCTCTACATATTTACCAATTTTCTTAATATATCTCGGTCTGACTTTTTACCCATTCAATAGCGTAATATGGTCTCATTGTCTCTTCACTCCAGTCACCCCAATACCATACATCACTATTAAATCTAATATCTTGTGATTCCTCTAGAACATATTTCATCTCATATGGCGGTGGAAATAATAATTCTCCAATACCTTTCCGTAATTCAGTCCATTTAGTATCATTCATATAAGAAATCATTTGCCTTCTATTTATTTCTTCTATTACTTTATTCTTGTATTTTTGGTTTTGGTCATTGATATACTCCATTTTTTCTCCCATCATTAACACTAGTGCCTTCTATAATGGATATAAGGTATTCGTATTTACTAAACTCCTTAAAATATTAATCTAACTGAAGATAATATTAATACTATATAACACATCTAATCAATTGTATAATAGCACAAGGCAATATCCAATAAATATTATTATAATAGAACTGACTTGTTTACGCAATTCATCCTTTTGAATTTACTATTCACTAAAATTCCTCCAAATAATCATGTATAATTTATCATATGTATAAGTAATACTACTTTAGCTTCATTTAAAATACTCAATACTTTTATTATCTTGTATAAATTTTTTCACATCTTCTATATCATTAGTAACTTTACATTTAGGTAATGCATTTATTACTCTACTATAATAATCCTTTTTAACGTTCATTCTACTGTCTAATATTGATATAACACCTGTATCTGTTTCACTTCTTATAAGTCTGCCAACACCTTGTTTTAACTTGATAATCATTTCAGGTAATATAACCTTATCTTTATATTCATTAAAATCCTTATAACATGTTTGTTCATATTTTGATAAAGGATCAGGTACAGCAAATGGAAGTTTAACTATTATAATCGACGATAAAATATCACCACTTATATCAATTCCTTCCCATGCTGCACCTGCTGCGAATAAAACTCCATTTTTACTTGTTTTAAATCTATTCAAACAATTATTATATCCCTTTCCCATTTTGATCATTGAGTACTTCTTCACTAATTTTGTTATTCTATTGTAGACTAATTCCATTGTTCTATATGAAGTGAATAAAACCATTGCATGACCATGAGTTGCTTTTATAATCCTTGCTATCTCACTAGTTATTGAATTAATATATTTTATATCTCTTGAATTAGGAAATGGTAATCTATCATTGATATACATTATGGTGTTTTCATTATAATTAAAAGGAGAGCTTTTGCTTACTTCCTGTAACTTTGCTCTCCTTTGACTATTTGGCATACCAACTAAATCAATACCTGTTTTATGCTTAAAATATGTAAATGAACCTCTTTCTGATATTGTTCCAGATGTCAATATAATAGGTATTCTATTCATCCATAAATGACTATATATAATTTTATTAAGTTCTTTTGGCACCCAACATATACTTGCTTTATTTTTATCTATGTTTTCTAACTCCATCCAATATGTTATATGTTTATTGTTAATTAATATATGTAGCTTTTCTTTTGTTTCTAGCAATAAATTAATTGTATATCTAGTTGATGCATCTTTATATTTGAATTCATTATTATCAAGATTGTAGATAAGGCTGTTAATGTTATAAATGATTCTTCTTATTAATTTTTCTGTACTTGTCTTAATTATAATCCTGTATCTTTCTGTTTCTTTTCCCTCATCATTTATGATAGTTCCTAATAGAGAACTATATAACCATTCAACTCTGCTCTTTAATTTTTTTGCATATTCTTTAACTATATAATCTTTTCCCTTATTGAATCTGATCTTAAATATTGAATTAATTAACCTATCAATTTTTGCTTTTTCTATTTTCATCCCATATATCTGTCTAGCTGCATTAATTATTTTATGACATTCATCTATAATTACTATTGAATAATCTGGAATTATTTCAGATTTATTATCACTCCGTTTTTTTATATCCGCAAAAAAATAATTATGATTACATATCTGGATATCATAATTGAATGATTTTGCATGTTTTAAAAATCTATTATATCTACAATATTGATATTGAGGACATCTGTTATTGCATTTATCTGTTACATTTATCCTACTTTTAACGTATTTATTTATTTCATCATATCTATCAAGATCAATACCATCAACTCCAACATCTAATAATTTGCTCAATATTTTAAATTCATTTTTATCCTTTTTATAAGGAATTGAATCTACACAATCTTTTAACCTCTTATCACATATATAATGACTTTTCCCTTTTCTAATAACAGCTGATAAATCTCTATATAATATTCCCTCTGTTTTAAGAATTCTAGAAATAAGCGGTATATAATCTTCTTTTATTGCCTTTTGCAGTGTAATACTTGATGTTGATATAACTATAGGTAATACATTGGTTACATAACCAGAAAATCTACTTATTATAGCTGCTATCAAATATGAAAAAGTTTTGCCAGTTCCAACTTCTGCTTCACATAAAGCAATCCTATTGTTTTTTATAGCATCATACATAGTTAATGATAAATCTATCTGGCTTTCTCTTATTGTAAAACCATACTTAGGTAAAATAATATTAAAAATATATTTAATCAACTCTTTATCTCTTTCAGTATTTTTAACACTATTATCTATTGCAATATTGTCTTGCTCTTTTATTATAGATAGTGATAGTAATTTTTCTTTTACATCTTCATATTTTTCTTCACTAAGTTGTTTTTTACTATGATATAAATGCTTAGATTCATTAGTTTCTACATTAATTACATTATAACTATAGGATTTACCTGTATAAAATTCAGATAGTATAATGTTATCAATCTTAAATCTTATCTTTGAACCTTTTTTAATTATTTTCTTATTAATTAAATCATCTCTTATTTCTATAAATCCGTAGTTATCTTTTTCAATATCCATTTTTAGTTCATTCCACCTCTTTATATTTAGTAACTGACTATTACATCAAAATAATTTGATACATTAGTCAATGGCTAAGTTTTATTAACATATCATAATATTTAAGCAGCAGTTAGCTAATCTGCTCATAAAAAATCTCTATATTCTCTCTCAAACATAGATATTTATTTTCCAGTATCTAAACTAGCTACCCTCCATAGGATGTCTTAGGACTAGGTAGAAGTATCATTATTTTCCCTTATGAGTCATTGCAAATTATTCTTCCTAAAAATAATTTCAAGGCAAAACTTATCGCTAGAGTGTATACTCATTATTGCGGTTTTCCTCATGTCGCTTTCCTTTCGGTCATAAGGTAACGTACTTAAATATAACTTATAGATAAAACAAAATATGCTCTATCTTTTTTCAATGTTCAGGTGAAGGAGAATACCCCTTCACCCTTTAGGACATTGAGAGCATATTTTTACGGAAACTTTTTATTATTTATTTAATTATTTTTTGTTAATTCACAATTTATGTATTTATAGATTCTTTCAAGCTTATATTGGATAGAACTAACAGGCATATTATATTTGGTTGAAAGCTCCTTGTATTTTAGTTCATTTACAAAACGATCTTTTATTAGTTTTTTATCAAAGTCTTCTAAACCTATTAGTAATGAATAAAGTCCTTGTAAATAAATATCCTCAATAACTTCATCTTCTATAGAACTCATATTCAATAACTCAAGTACTTCCATTCCCTCAATTAATATAGCATCCCATAATATTTCTTTTCTTCTGTTTTTCCTTTTTCTAGACTCTTCTTCTCTTTTAAGTTCGTCTAAACATATTTTAATTTCTTCTTCTACTAAAATTTCAGTACCTTCATAATTAATTTTTACTTTCATCTTCCATAACCTCCAATTTTTATGATTTAATTAGGTAAAAAAACAAAGGTTATGGGCTACGGCATCTAATTTTCATTTCTTCTCCTTTCTTAAAAAAGGGCATAAAAAAAGAGCCACACGTAACTGTGTGACTCAATTTCATAATTCCTATAGGTCTTATGATTTTAAAAATGGGTATAAAAAAAAGCTCCTCAAACTATAAGCTATAAAACTCTATTTATACCCCTATATTCAATTTTTATTTAAATAAATTTTGTTGTAACAAGTATATCAGTATTAAAATATTATGTCAGTACCAAGCAAGTCTAAATCTAGTCTCATTCTAGTTCCATTATAGTCTCATTTTAATATGTAATAAATCCCACTTTTTTTAATTCTTCAGCTATTTGAGGTATTAAATAACCCCATAATATTGTTCCAAGTAAATTTACTGCTTTCTTTTTTTCACGAAAATATGTAGACCTAGATATTGCTAAATAATCTATCATTTCATCTGTAGTACTTTTATATTGTGTAATATAGGTTTTATATAAAATACTATAATATCTCTCACCAATATTAGGGTAAGATTTTACCATTTTCATAGCTTTGTTAATTAAATTCACAAGACTCTTACTGTCTTCTATACTTCTTAATCTATTATCTAACCTTGACCTTGAAACATATAATTCTACATCAACTAAACTATCTATAAAATTATCTAAATCTTTATGAACTTCATATTCACATTCCTCTTTTATCAACTGGATATCATTATTAATTCTCCATAATACATTTTCATAAAGAGAGAGAAGAAGTTTAGTATTATGATATACATTTGGATTTGTCTTATCTTTATTACCTAACTCTAGTATATTAGTATGATTTTGATGATATATATGCTTCATATGAATACCTCCATTTCTAGTGCTTTATCTTGACAGAAACTACTTTCTAGTATATTATTAAACAAGAAGTTCACTTCTGATTTTAGAACAATGATTCTTGCTTGTCAAGGATAAACAATAAATTTGTTTCTATAAACAAGAAATTAATTGAATGGAGGAATATATATGAGTTTTGGCAATAAAGTCAGAAACCTAAGAACAAAGAATAAATTAACACAATCAGATTTGGCTTCGAAACTTGGAGTCTCTACAAGAACGATATATAATTATGAAAAAGGTAATCTGTTTCCTAAAGATATTAAAGTTATTAAGGGATTAGCCGAAATATTTAATGTAACCACTGATTATATAATGGATGAAATTGATGTAAATGTTATGTCTGAAGAAGAAAGTACTTTCATTAATTCTACTAAAGACAATTCTGGATACAAAAGAAAAAAAGAAGCTGAACAGCTTATTGAAAAAACTGCTGCTATTTTTGCAGGTGGTACATTATCTGAAGAAGATCAGGATAAGTTTTTTGAGTCTATAACCATATTATATTTTGATGCTAAAAGAAAAACAAGGGTAAAGTACGTTAGACAAAGTAGTAGATGATTTTGTTATGTACTATGAGCAGGTGAATTTATGACTAATTATATTGTGAGAGATGTTAATAAATTGATAATGAAATACAAAACAAGAGATCCTTTTGAAATAGCTGATGATTTGAATATTACTGTAGAGTATCATGATTTAGGAAATCTTAAATGGTTTTATTTTTATCAGTCTAGATTTAGATATATTGTGATAAATGAAAATATTGAGGATAGGTTAAAACCTATTATTTGTGCTCATGAATTAGGGCATAATAGACTGCATCAGAATTTTGCTAAGTCAAAAGCTTTACAAGAGTTTTCTTTTTTTGATATGTCATCTAAACCAGAAAAAGAAGCCAATTTATTTATGGCTGAACTTCTTGTTACAGATGATAGTATGATGGAACTTATTAAACTGGGATATTGTTATGAATTTATTGCTAATAAAATTGGGGTTCCTAAAGCAAGTTGTGGATTTTAAGGGGCAGATGATGTGGAAAAAAGGCTTTGATATAAAGCCTTTTGTGGAAACTAGTGCTGATTTTTTGAGATATTATTGATGAAGCTTTAATCAACTAAATATATATATTGCGAGTGTGAAATTTCAAAAGCTTACTTATAATTTATTATAATAGCAATATATCTAAATAAAAAAATTAATTCCATTCTATTTATCATTAAAGTATTTTATCTATTAAAACCGGTTTTAAAGTAAAGGGATAATGACCAAGAAATTTTATATTCTCGGTCATTAAAAGATATTTTTTTGATAACGTTTTAAGCATATTTTTGCTTCATCTCAACCATCAACTCTGGTAATTTACCCGTTAATAACATCATATGTTTTAATTTGTTACCTGCTGATTTATCTGTTGCCTTATCATAATCCACACTTTTTGTTAATTCATCTATATAAGGTATCACTTTAGCTTGTGCTACTGAGAATGCATTCACAGATTTTAAAAGCCAATCTTTATCAATGCCCCATCTGTCTGCTAAATCATCAATATCAGCTTTTAATTTATCCTTTTTCCAAATATCATAAGCATCATCAAAATTCAAGTTATAAGATAAATTTCCAGGTACTAATTCAGTATCTACAAACTCCTTTAGCAAATGTGCTTTATTATCCTCACCCATATCACTTAGTTCTTGAATCTGCTCATGAATTATACGTAGGATTTCTTCATCTACTGTTTGTATACCATCGACATTACTCACTTTCGAACCGATCAATCCAATTAAATGAGCTGCATCAATTACTTGTGTTCCTGCTAACTTTGTTTTCCCAACAAGTGGTTTAATAATATTTATCACAGGATCATCTGGTCCTTCTTTTCTTGTTAAATTTTTATATGCACCTACATATTTTAACCAAGTGTGTTCGTCAATACCAAATGTATCATCATTCCATTGGTATTCATAATACTGTTCCACCAAATTCAACTGTTCTGCTGCATCTTTAAAAGAAATAATAAACTTATCTTTCCCTTCTGTTTCATCTTTTAATTCTTCCCATTTTGAAGGATCTGGAAGAGATTCAACCATTTCTAGAACACTTATATTAAATTTTTCGACCGCTACAATGTATGTATCAACTATTGCTCTACTACTACTTCCACCACTACCATATAATTTTAATGCAGTTTCTACAGTTTGTTTAGTCAACCTTGGATACTGAAAATTAACAATTGTTCCAAACTCTTTATTCTTACCAAATACACGGTTTGTCCTAGAATATGCTTGAATTAATCCCTGCAGTTCCAAAGATCGATCAACATATAATGTATTTAATCGTTGAGAATCATATCCTGTTAGTAATTGATCTGCTACAATCACGAGGTCTATATTTTTCTTATTGCGTCTGCTTCCACCACGAGTTGCACGTTCCACTACGTCTTCAAAATATGCGTCCTCTCCATGTTTTTTATCACCCGCAATAAATTCAATACCTGTATACTCAGAGTAATCCTTGAACATCTCTTTAATAATTGCTGGAGAAATATTATCAGTATCATTTTCGTTACCAAAACTAAATGTCATGGTAATATTTAGTTTTTCTCCACGCTCATTTAATTGTTTCTTAAATTCATTGTAAAATGCAATCACTCGCTTTTTGTACGCAACTGTTAAGATAGCATTAAATTCTCTTCCCTGAGACTGAGTCTCCCAGTTATTTAATATTTCTTCGACAACTCTTGGCATATGTGTCTCATCTTGATATGTTAAAATACTTCTTTTACTAGCCTGTAGTTCCACATCTGCTTCAGACCATTCTTGTACCTTACGTTCAATCTCCCTATCCGCAAGTTCAGGTTGCTCTTCTTTAATTATTTCTACTAACTGTTCTCTTAAATCGTCATGACTTTTGAATTCACCAGTATTGATATAATCCACATAAAACCCTAAAACATTTCCATCTGAAATTGCCTCATCAATGGTATATTGATGAAGTATGGGGCCAAATAACTTCTCAGTGGTATTAATTACTTCACTTTTTTTATTTATTTTCCCTTTAATATTATTTTCATCAAATAGAGGTGTTCCCGTAAATCCATAGAAAAGACCATTTTTTTTAAAATATTCTTTAATAACTCCCATCATCTGTCCCATTGTTGTTCTATGGGCTTCATCTACAATAAATACAATTTCTTTATCTGCCAAAGTGTTGTCCTTAGCTTCTTCTAATTCCTTTACAAGTACATTAAGTTTGAATGTCGTTGTTACTATAATTCCTGATTTCTGTAATTTAAGCTGTTTTTTCAACTGATATGTATGTTTTGTATCATCAACTGTTACTGGTTCATAAGCTGCATACGCCTTAAAATTATCGCTAGTAGTTCTATCTAACGCTCTTCTATCAACCAAAAATACTACCTTATCAAATCTAGCACGCGTAGATAAAAATAATGCTGTCTTAAAACTAGTAATTGTTTTTCCAGAACCAGTTGTATGCCAAACAAATCCTCCATGTGCTATTCCTTCATTATCCCACCCGAAGGCAGCACCTTCTATTGCTTGCAATGCGTAGACTTGATACGGACGCATGAGCATATGCTTCCTGTTTTCTTCTTCTTTTGCTTCATCAATCACTAAATAATCTCCAACCATTTGATGTGCCATAGGTATCATCAAAAAATGCTCAATAACTTTCTGCCAATTATTTACCGTTTTATTCTCTTTATCTGCCCAATGGAAAACAAACACAGGATTAAAATCATTAATGGATTTTGGTGTTGCAAAATAACGAGTTTCTATCTCCGTAGTTATTACCATCATCTGTGAAAATGCCATGAAGTTATTACAGTATTCACCATCTCTATAATATCTGATAAACTGACCGTACGCTTCATCTAATGATTTATCCGTACGTTTTTGTTCTATATTAATTAAGGGTAATCCATTAATTAATAACACTATATCAAATCTATTATTATTAGGAGTTACTACCTCCCTTGCCACACGATAACTTGAGTCACCGCCACTTACCGCAGCTTTTTTTAAGATAGTTAGAGTAATCTGTTTCCTAGTTATCCTTGGATTATCATCACGATAAATTCCATCAATTTTACCTGTTGATTCTTCAATAGATAATATTTTAGCAGCTTCATAACTATTGCTGATCTGACCTACCTTAGTCATCACCTGTGCAAATTCATTATCTGTTAATTCTACGCCTTCAAGTTGGTCGGCATTTATACGATTCAACTCACTTCGCCAATAATTAATTAGATCGGATACTGTAACTTTCTTCTTATTTCCGTTTAAGAAATCAGGAGACTTCCATTTATATTTTACTAGTTCTTTTACAAAATGCTCCTGAAAAGTCCTTTCAGAAGCATTTTTAGGTACATTGCTCATAATTTACGCTCCTTTTTAAATAAACATTTCATTTAGGTATGCTTTTTTTATATTTTGTAGTTTATCAAGCTTACGCTGATGAAGGGTGATAAGGTTATCTAATTCTATAAAATAAGCCCCAATTTTTTCTTGCTCCTCAATACTTCTAGGGTAACAAATGAATGTATTTGTAAGTGCTGATTTTGAAATTGAACTTACTTTTGTTCCTTGCATCAAAGGTAAAAGTTGATCATGATATGCGTATGAATTCATATAATATCCTAAATACCCTGTAGCAAATTTCATGCTTGGTCTACATGGGATTGTATGCAATCCTGATATCATCTTTTCTCCCTGTAAACCTTTGATTTCACAGCATTTTCCTACTATTTCATCTTCAGCAGCATCAGCAATAATAATATCACCATTTTCTATAAATGAATTAAGATATTTATCACTAAGATCTTTATTCTCAATAAGGGGGATTACATCATCATTTACATCTAAACATTCACCGTATTCAACCAGAATATCACCATAATGGACATTTAATACCTCACCTTTTTCATAGCTTAACTGGGCTCTTGAAAAAGAGTTGTTTTGTAAATGAGTGAATGCATTTTCAAACTTACACTGTTCCCAATCGTCAGTAAAACCAGCAAATCTTAGTTTTGGCTTGCATTCTCCTTCAGCAGGAAACATCTCCGTAAGATATGCTTTTTTTAATGCTTTCATCTTTTCTAACTTACGCTGATGAAGGGTAATAAGGTTGGAAATATTAGTCAAGAACGTTGTTATTTTTTCTTGTTCATCAATACTCGGGAAAGAAACAGGAATATCTTCTAAATACACATAGTATAAATTAGAAACATTTCCACCCTCAACACGTTTAGCAAACTCATATTTAAGTAGAGCATTGAACATATATGCCGTAAATAGAGGATTCTGTTCTGTATTATATACAGAAATCATTTCACCAATAGCAACGTCCGAAATACTAAGCCAACTGCAATTTGCGAAATCTAGAGGGTCTTCTCCAACTCGTGGAACTAGAACTTCTTTGCCAGTACTAAATTTCAAATTTTTTCTAGGAATATTTGTATATGAATAGATTCTATCAATTTTTTCTGTATGTTTCGTATATAATTCTCCATATCGAACACAAGGTGTCTTTGAATCTTTTGTCACCGACCACTTTGGTGCACTTTTACCATAGTAAAAATATCCAGTTTTTCCAATTATACTCTGTTCCCAATCGTCATTTTTATCAAATTCTTTAAATCGTCTTTTCGGTACATTTTTCTCATTTTCACTCATTATTTCACCACCAATTCATCCTTGAGTGCTTCAAATTCACTCATCAATCTATCTATTTCCATATCTATCTCTGATAGTGTATCTGCATAACGCTCCTGTATCATTTGTAATGAGTTTAATTCAGCTTTCAATGGAATATGTACTAACCCGACCATTTTTTCAACAGTACTTCCAAACCATTTTTTATACATAAGCATATCTACTTCAGCATCTGTTAATACTAGAATACGTTCCCCAACAGCATCTTTTAGCTCTTTTTCCTCAATTCTAACAGCTTTAATTAGGGAAGATTTATTACTTATTAATGTTTCAACTTTCTTAAGTAAATGATATTCTTCTGTATCCTTTTGAGCTTTCTTTAACTCTGTTTTTAGTAATTTATTGTCAAAAGCATTACCTATTTCATCGTCTTTGTTCTTTTTCAAAACATCATATAAAGCATTATATTCTTTACTATCTTCATCTTTTGCAGCTTCTACTAATTCAGTTAATTCTGTTTCTATCTCTCTAATTGAATCTTTTTTATTTTCAATTGCTTCTAATTCTGCATGATAAAGTTCTTGTGCAATCAAATCATTAGGAATGATACTTCCTACCCATCCATCTTGTTCTTCTCGTTTGTTTTTTCCTGAACCCTTTGTTATCATATTAGGTTCTCTGGTACGACCCATCTTATAGAATCCCTCATTAGCAATAAGCTCTGTATCATGTGTTAATGCATCTTTCCATATTTCCGCAATAACTTGATATCCATTATATACATCAATATACTTATAGTCTGATAAGATGTTTTTGATGCTTTCAAGCATTTCTCCCATAAGATTTGTAATATCAGTGGAATTATCAACATTTCGTAAGATATTCCAATACTTTTCTATATAATCCTTTGTTTTTGTCCTGATTTCATCGGACATATTATTAATCCGAACATCATTTAGAATCTCGCTTGTTAATTCATCCACTGACTTTGTAAGATTGACATATCCAGGACGAATTGTTTGCAAGTAGCTATTTAAGACATCTGGGACTAGTGCTTGTAATATTGATAGATCGTCAATATTTTTTTGTGGAATTCCACCCAACAAATGAGCATCTACATCTTGGCTAATTTCTGTATCGATTGATTCAACGTAACGAGGAATATTCATATTATATTCATTTTTCTTGATTTCTTCACGTGTAGCAAGATGACTATATCCTGTTATCTCCGCCTTTTCTATGTACACATCTACTATTTTGGCAATGTCTTTTTCTTGAAGTACGTTCTGTTTTCCTATTTTTATAAAGCTATTTGATGCATCTATAATAAGTACTGGAGCATCTATTTTACGATTCTTTTTTAGTATTATAATTACAACTGGAATCCCTGTATTAGTAAATAGATTATTAGGTAAACCTATAATTGTATCAATATAATTCTTATCTAGTAATCTTTTTCTAATTTCTCCTTCTGAAGAACCACGAAATAAAACTCCATGTGGTAATACAATTGCCATGGTTCCATTGGTCCCTAGGTGATATAATCCATGTAGTAAAAATGCAAAATCGCCTTTTGAATCTGGTGGTAGAGTGCCTGCTACTTCAAAACGAGGATCGCTTACTTTTAATCCTGCTTTATTCCAATTTTTTGCTGAGTAGGGTGGATTCATAACAACTCCATCAAATTGCACTCCTTCATTGGGGTTTTGAGGATCTTCTGGCCAATCATTGGAAAGAGTATCCCCATTTTTGATTGTCATTTTTTCTGGACGCACTCCATGAAGAAGAAGATTCATTCGGGTCAAGTTATAGGTAGCTGTATTTTTTTCCTGACCATAGTAAGATAAATCTCTTTGAACATTCTTACCCAAGTGCTTTTTCACTGTTAATAGTAATGAACCAGACCCAACTGTTGGATCATATATTGATTTTATTTCTGATGATTTGGCAACTATCTGAGCCATAACTTCACTTACTTGATGTGGGGTATAGAATTCTCCTGCTTTCTTTCCTGATTCCATTGCGAACTGACCAATCAAATATTCATATGCATCACCAAGAATATCCCCTTTTTGTAATGCTACCATGTTAAGGTCTGCAAATAGTAATATTAGTGCTTTAATATTTTTGCTTCTTTCATGTAGATTGCTACCTAAAGCTGTATCTGTTAAGTCAAGAGTCGAACTAGAGAATAGTCCTATAAAGTCACTTGAATCACCAGAGACAGCTATTGTTCTTTCAAAACTATTAAGGCTATCTGTTACCTTTTGAACTTCAAAACTCCCAGAATTAATATCTTTAATCCATGTTTGATAAAGATATTCTGGCGATACATAATACCCCAACACACCTTGTATCATTTTATTGAGATTATCTCCATATTCAGTCTTTGCCTTAGCGTACTCATCAACTAATTCTTTTTCTGATAGTTGACCTACTCCTGCAGTTATTTTAAAAGTTTCTAATGTTTTATCACTAAGAAACTTGTAGAACATTAATCCAAGCATATAATCTTTGTAACGGCTTGCATCCATGGAGCCTCTTAATTCATTTGCTCCATCCCATAATCTTCTTTTAATTTCTTCTGATGTAATCATAATTTTGCCTCCAAATATTTCATTTTTTCATTCTATAATATCACCTATATTAACACCTAGATTATGCTGCTACATAGATTATATACCTTTTTTAATCTAGGTTTTGTTCATATTTTTATCTATAAGTGATTTTTACAATTTGGTATATGTCATTAGTATCATAAATTGGATTTTACCAAGAATAAAAATGCTAATCTCTATTATATCATGATATCTTGAAATATTGTATAACTACCTTATATAATAATTCTTTCTTCCATTTTAATTTTGTATTTAATTAACCTCTTTTTTAATTAATTTGTTTTTTGATACAAAAATTATAATGATTTATTTTTTAGAATTATTAAATTTCATATCATTATTAATCTTCTTCTAGTATTAAGCCTGATAGTTTTTCTATAAATTTTCTATGGTAAAGTAAAACCCAACTTGATCCTAGTATAAAAATAATAACCTTGTATCTAATACCTTTCATAATTTCTCTTAATAGGTTTGTTCTCATTTATTATATCTAAAAATAACTTTTTTTTAATCCCATTTATTATTTCATCTATAGGTTGGTCAATATTTAAATATGGATCTTTTTGATATCTAAATTCATATAATATACTATAAAAAAAATAGCATTTAAATGTTTTTAGCAATGAAAAGACTAATGGAATCTTTAAAATTAACTTCAATTTTTTAGAATAGACTTCATCTATTTCCTTAATTTTATAGATTAATTCGTTAGTTTTTTCTTTAAATAATTCGATTTTATTTGTATTGTCAAAATCTAGATCCTCTGCTTCTATAATAGGATCCTGAAATTTTATTAATTTTAGTTGTGGAAAATCTTTAATTTTAAGGGTTATATATTCATTATAGGAGTCGCTAATTAATTCAACATATTTTAATTCTATATCAATAAGATGGTTCCATTTGTGTTGTACTTGCTTATAAATCTGAAAATTGGCAAATTTAGTTTCATTTTTTTTATACGTAGTTACATAACCAATTATTTTAGGAGCATTAAACATCATTGCACTTATTGTCCTATGTGTAGCTCCTGAAAAATATATATCATCATCTTGGAAATATTGAAGTTTGGGTAACCCATCTCTTAATATATTTTCTCTGCTTTTATCTACATAAAAGTGGTGCTGATATGAAATCCCATTACTAATTAAACTATCAATATTTTCTTTAATTCTATTGTAATGAAGTGACTCTATTTCTGAATCTGAAATTTCACCTGTTACTGAAAAAAATAAGTTATATACCGTTCTTCCAGCCGTAATCCAACCAGTATTTATCCCAATTATTTTTTTAATATCCACTAGAGTAAGAAATTTGCCTTCTTTTTCTTTATCATAGTAACACACATAAGGACATATACTTCTTAATCTCTTTCTTTTCATATTGTCAATATGCTGTTCACTGACACCTTGTTTTATCATTTCAATAGTCCATTTTTCTATTCTTTCACCCATGAGATTTCCTCCAAAGCATTTATTCATTAATTATTTATAATAATTTCCCAAAAGAGAATATAATATAATTATACATAACATACCGTACTCCCGACGTCTCTGAACCTGACTCGCAGAACCTTCCTTCGTTTCCTTCGTTGGCGATACTCGCACCCGTTTAAGAGATGTGCGTAGCAAGAGGGAGTATTTTATTATAAAATGTTACCTCACTCATCGAAGCCTATCCTAATATTTTTCAATCTTTTTTCCTGCAACATTATCTTCCTTTACACTTCACTGTATATAGTTCTAAAAAAATCTGTTTATATACCCTGAGAATTATGTACATAAAATATATCGTATCTATAGTTCATACAGTTTACATTAATAAACTCTTGAGAATAGTTATACCATGTAATTTATTAATTATTTCTTTACTACAGTTTTCTAAAAAATAATCATATGTAGCTTTATCATAAAGTACTACATGTGTATAATTATATTTAAATATAAATTCATCAGGCACTCTCCATTCCCTTTCATGAGTCCAATCAATTATTTTAGGATTAGGTGTTTCTAAAATAAAATTTACAATTCTCCAATAATGTTCTTCAGGTAGATATTTTTTTGCTTCTATTGTATTATCATATATTACAGGTCTTCCACCATAAGTATAGACATAGAATTTAGAAAAAGATAATCCAATTCCACAATATCTGATTTTTTTTATTTGTGTACTATTTCGTTTTTCTAACTCATATTCAACATTTTGAATTATTCCATGTAATGGAGCATCTTGAAAACAAACTACGGGTCTCTTACCGACTATAAATCCGCTACTAGTATCACTTCCATTTAATCTTTTATCTTCTAGTATCTTAATTAAATTCCCTACTGCTTTTAAATTAATCTCTTCATCTGACATATTAAAAGTTAATTCACTTGGTTTAGTCAGATGGGTAACCATTCCAGTAATATCAGCTCTATTTCGTATTCTATGTTTCCAATCTGTAAATGTAAAACTCATATTTTCTCCTTTTTATTTGGGTAGTTGGTTAATTAGCAATATACTTAAAAACAAAACTATTTCATCTAATTTAAAATAGCTTGTAGCCCTGTTAAATCTCCTTTTCCTAGCGTAGAGTAATACTCAATATGTTTTTGAACTGCATCTAAAGCATTTTTAAAAGAATCCTCACCATAATCTTTCCATTCCAACTTCAACTAATATGGATAATGGGTAGTTGATAAGCAAATCATATTACTTACGATACAGTTTACCCCACTGTATGTATCGGCAAGTTTTTATATAGAATATAAACGGTTTATATCCCCATATAATGGAGTTATAAACCGGTAGGACTAAATTATAAACTTTTACGATGATATGTATTAATATTCCTATTGCAGTACCGCCTCATAATCTTCTAGGATAACAATAGCATCACTATAGTATTCTATGATATCATCAATTGTTATAGTTGGATTTCCACCATGCGCGAATTGATTACGAACCATATTCAACGACTCTAGTGAAGTTCTTAATTTTGATGAATTTTCCCTATTATCCACTTTTTCCTTCAATTCTGTCCCCCAAGATTCATTAAATTTTTTTAACAAATTAATCATATTACTATAACTAGGATTCATAGAACTTTTCTTTACTGTATTATAAATATATGTACCAATTGTTTGAATATCATAGCTATTACCATAATCACATATTAAACCCTTATAAGCTCGTTCTATTGAGCCACATGCCCTAATAATACTGTATTTTGTAAGATATTGATTTGTTGATCTTAATTTATCTTGATCAATAATTAGTTTTATTTTACCTAATTCTGTTATACAGTCTTGTATCTCTCTATCTACATTGTTATTATTCATATTCAATACCATATAATATCTTGGCACCCCTAGAAAATCTGCCTAAGATGTTAACTATATTTGTGGTCCTTTCACTAGTATATTCTTTAAACTTTTCATCCCTAAGCAGTTCTAATCTTTTTTCTTCAAGATTACCGCACCCTGAAATATGATTACCGCTTATTAACATATAATGTGTTGATACCATTATCGTATCAAACACTGTTGGATTAAGCTTCTTTACAAGCTCATTATTAGTTGATGAGAGATTATGGAACAATGTCATTAAGTTAAGCCTTTGACAGATATAAAAATTCATCTATTGATGCTTTCATGGTTGCCAATAGATGAGTTTTACTTTTACCTCTTGTTAAGATTTTATTTTTGGCATTATTAATAAACAGAGATATCTCTGCTTTAGAAAATACATTTGAGTATTTTGTTTCCTTATGCTATTCTATATAAGAAGCTAACTACAGTAGCCTGCTTTTTGACTTTTCGAGGGTCTTTTCTACCAGGTCTAACTGGCAAAATATTTTTTGCAATTAGTGCTTCAATATCGGGGGGCTCATGCCCCTTATATTTAATGAAATGTCTACAAATTGCTATCGCAATAGTATAATTCACTTGATACATATGTTTAGTAGTACCTTTGGTCTTCTTTATAACAGTGTTTAATGTAATTAGTTCACAAAAATTATACATTATAAGTCTAGCATATATTTCTTGTACTATAAATTCCACTTTTTTGGAGTGAAGATTAATAAGACCGATAGTGTATTTCAACTCTCTAAAAGCAGTCTCTATTCCCCATCTCATATGATATATCTCTTTTAATTTTTCAATTGGAAAGTCATTCCTATTTAGATTAGTAATTAATATCTCATAGGTATCTTCTGAAATAGGAAATCTTACAATTCTAAACTCTATAGGATATGTATCTTTTGAATTTACTGGTAGAAAATCGAATCGATTTCCTTTTCTAATACACTTATATTTGTCTGGATTGGTCCTGATTTCTTTAGTATGTCTTCTTGTGACTAATATACGATAATCAACATCAAAGCAATCTTCATGTGGAAGCTTCAGGCTGGATGTTATTCCATTGCCAGTTATATCTTTTACTCTAAATAGACAGTTCAAGTTCTTCTGTTTTATATACTCAAAAACATGATAACCCTCATATCCTCTGTCAGCGATGATAATAGTATTGTCAGATATGTCTTCCATACGATCAATCATCTGTAGCAATGCCTTTCTTTCATTTTGTCTTCGTCCAGGATAAATCTCAACGTCAACAAAAATTTTATTACAAATATCATAAAGAGCATTAATCTGTAAGTGATTAAAACCTTTCGCATTAGCCCGATTTGGAAAATGAGTTTCAGTGTCATCAGGATTATAGAAAATACTTAAGTTAGAACCATCAACGGCAAGAAGTCTATATCCATTAAAAGTTCTAGAAAAGTTCATAGCCTTTTTAGTAAAATCATGGAAAAGATAATTGAAAGCATCAGGTAAAATCTTATGGCGTTGTTGTACAAATGCAGAAGCAGTAGGTGTATTAATACCAAAGGAAAAATAATTCATAATTTCAAGCTTCAAATTTTGACCACCCATAGTTAGAAGAATTTCTACCATTGTCCTAAAATCAAGTTTTCTAATACGAGTAAAATCTTTCTCAGGATTTTGAAGAAATAAAGATGAAATAGTATCAAGTTCAGAGATACTGTCATATAGATGATTTTTAATTGTATTAGCATAAGTATTATTCATAGCTAAACCTCCTTTAAATAATTCATTTAAGAGGCTTCGCCACAAATTTTCGGGTAAATGTCAAGCATTTTTTAAAAGATTAATATAAAATCGTATAAAAAAAGAGCTCTGCATTATTAATATACAGAAACTCTATTTTCTTAACTTAATGACATTGGATTATGGAAGGCACTGCAACCAAAGTTATCATAAATGTATTTAACTGTATTATTAAAACTTTCTTCAAACCTTTTAATATCTTCTTCTGAACTATTCCTTAATATCTTCATTACATGATTTAAATGTTTTTTAAGTGAAATTTGCTTTTTGTCTGTAGGTAAGAAATTTTTTGATAATGCAATATACCTAAGAATAAACTCTATATCCTTCATTCTACTATCTACGTTACCACCATAAAGTTCTCTCCATTTAGAATTTTCATTAATCCTGAAAAGAAGATCATTAAAACTCCCTTGATAGATACAATTTCTTATTTCTTGAGCTGTTAAGGTTCTGCCACTTGTGTTTATTCTCTCAAATATTTGATACAAACTCGAATCATTTTTAGGTGTTTTTTGTTCAAAGATTATGGCATGAATTGTAGTACTTTTTATCCTTCTTTGCTCTTCAGGTTCTAACTGCTTGAAGCTTTTACCCCTCCATCTTTTATTTATTTTATTAGAGTTAGACAATTTAAATACAGAACTATCTTTTGAATAGATTCCCCTTTCAACAAAGTCATAAACTGTCATAATCCTCTGATAACCATCAATTATTAACTTATTATCTTTTTCAACTTTAGCTAAAAATATACTAGGAACCGGTAACCCCAAAAGCAAAGACTCTATAAATCTACTTGCTTCAGACTTGTCCCACACATATTTTCTTTGTAGCTCAGGTTTAATCATTTCCCCTTCCTTATACATTGATATTAACTCTCTAAAAGATAAATCAGCCCCCCAAGAAGTTATATTATAAAGGTCATCATTATCATAATAATCATCATCATTATTTATTTCATCAATTACCATATTTATCTCCTTTCAAATATTAATAATATTAATATTATTGTATAACATATTTTAACAAATTTCAAACTGATAATACATTTTATATACATCATTTACAAAAATAACTCTAAATATTGATAGTTCGATTTTATCTCTAATATTTGAATTTATTTGTTTATATTTCTTTCCATTTATTCTAACATCTAGTAATGCAGAATTGTTCAACTTTAGCACATTGTCAAAAAACAAGTTAACCAATGACAATATTTTATGACCACAAATAATTTCATTAGTTGGTATCAATATTATAAAATCTTTTTGTGGTATATCTCTCACTATACTATCAATAAAATATGATACTATTATTAAATCTTCATCTAAAATTTCTTCAAGTTTTACGTTAGTAAGTCTATAGACTTTTATTAATTCACTTAGAGTTAAATATTGAATCATAGTCTTATTCATAACATTATTCATCTCCTTTTTTTTTAATACCAAAACAAAAACAATATATATTTATTCTATGAATAAAGACCTTAATTAATTCAAAACCTTTAAGCTTTAATTAATATAGCTTACTTGTCTAGTAATCATCAGTGGTCTACAACCTTTTGAGTTTTCAATTTTAACTACAATTCAATAATAATGTACTAAAAACCGCAGTCACTTATGAAACAGTTCACCGTACATAGAAACATACACTTTAGATTATGAACGTGCTGAAGCACGCTTAAACAATACATCTTTGCATATCATAACCGTGTGTTTGGCGGAAAGCTAGATATTATTCTAACATTTACCAAAGATGATTTTGATAGTATGAAGTAAAAGTTTACTCTTTCAAAACTTTTCTTCATTACCAATTGTGTAGCTATTTTAGCAAAAGGCAGCCTAAACTAGGCTGTCTCTTCATTTATCTTTTTCATTTCACTTAATAAAATTTCGGCAAATTGTCTATCTATGTTACTCATATGAGTATTCATTAAATCCCACAGGATTTTAAACTCTTCTGGTTTGTTTTTATACCGACCAAAGAATGAAAACAATCCGTTTATAATGGAAGTGATTATCGCATCAAGTTTAACAAAATTATAATCTTTTTTTAAGGCATCATAAAATCTTTGTCCTTCTCTTTCGTCAACATAATTAGAGTAGTTCATAAACTCATTTACAATATTATTTGATTTAAAGAATGGTTCTTTTATATTAACATCGTCAATTATCTTAAGTAAATTGTTATAGTAATATTGTGTTTTCCCAAGGTATCTATTTAGATACTGAAACATTGCTACAACACACCTCAGATAAATCTCTCTGTCTACCTTCTGTTCAATAATCATTAAAAACATGTTGTACACTTTTATATAACTGCTATAATCACAGAACCTACTCATGCAAAAGTAGTAGCTTAATTCTTCTTCTAAATCATCAAAACTTTCTAAGTTAATAATTGAATCATACATCTCAAAAGCGTTAAAACTTATAAACATATAGTTTCCTTTTAACAAGCAATTGTTGTACTTTGAATATTCAGCCCTATTCTCCAAATCTTTTAAACACAAACCTCTTGATACTGCTATAATATCAACAACAAATTCAGACTTTTCGCTTTTAAAGTTTTTAAGATTAAAATCCATTGCTAGGTAAGGAATAGAGTTCTCATATGAATAACATAGGCAATGAGAAGTTTCTGTTAAAAAAGCTTCTTCATCCTCTAGTATTGATGAATGTATTGGAACAACTTTAACATTTGAAGCATTATGAATAAAATCTAAAGCCTTTCTAAGAATTTTACATTCATTCATAAGTAATGAATCTTGAATAGCCTCAATAGTAGAGAATAGTACATATACATTCTCAAATTTCTCTAATAAACCTATAATACCAGATTCAATCATCACAAAAAGAGATATGGAATCTACAATGATAGTATTATCAATTATTGTCGCACTTTCGTTTACCTGTGCCACTTGACCTGTTGCAATTTTAATTTTTTTCCCTCTGTGTCTTAGTTCATTAAAAATAAAATTTAGCTTATTATCTTTTAGTATTTTCATATAAGTTGATAATCCAATCTCATATGAAAAGAATCTTTCTCTAAAAGCATTGTAAGCTTCTCCATTGCCAAGTAGTGCATCTAACTCACTTCTATCAAGCACTTCATTTCCTTCATCATCAGTTTTAATGATTCGGACTGATTTTATCCAGTTATTCTTAGGAAACTCTTGATGATATTCGCCCATGTATTTAGCAGATTCATCAACTCGATTTACTCTCAAACTTAATGAAACAAAGAATCTATGACTCTCAGATTTATAGTGGTCTTGGTCAATTTCTTTAGCTTTTAATGCCATTTCAAAGGCATCATCATATTTTCCCTTTAACACATAAGCTTGTGCTAGCTGGATGTGAACATCGGCAGTACAAACCTTCTTTTCACTAATTAAATCAAGTAATATTTCAATTCCTTTGTCTAGATTCCCACCTTTCAAGTAAAAAGAGGCACCTTTCATAGCAGTCTTATAATCACCTGTTATTTCAGAGTATTCAATACATTTATCAGCTATTAAAAAAACTTCTCCTTTAGTGACAAGATATTCAATTTCAATTTGCAATCTGTCTTTATCACTCAATATGCTAAAGTCGATTTGATTAAAAAATCTATCCAATTCTCTATAATCTTTACTTTCCAATATCGTAAAGAAATGTGTTTTTATGAACTCAGATAAATCAGTTCTTAACACAGAAAACTTATTCTCCATTACTGCTGTTGTAATCTCAAAAGCTTTATCAACAAACCCATGTCTCTTAAAAAATCTATAAGCATCTCCAATAACAATATTGTTTGGATTTTCTTCTAGTAAAGCTGATAATTTTCTTTCTGCTTCTTCAATCCCTCCAATATGTTCTAAGTGTTGAATCCAAATTAATCTAAACTTGACTTCATCTTCTCTACCTTCACTGTATTTCTCAAATTCACTGCTAAACAAAGCATTATCGCTTTTACCTAATGCAATCAAATAGAATGCAAGCATTTGTTCATCACCTTTGAAGATAGAATCTATTACTCCATGCAGTTTTTCTACAACCTTACCATACTTACCATGATGCATTAACCATGTAACTTCTACTTTTAATTGTTCGGTTGGATTTAATTCACTTGAAATATCAGTTGGTTTCTTACCTAGTTTCACTTCAGCATTTGCCTTTAACTTAGCTAATTCTTGCGATTCTAAACCATCGATATACTCGGTATTCATTGATAATTCAATTACCTTTTGAGGTTCATCAATCATTTCCAGTGCATTCAAATAATATGGCATCATTCTAGTAAGAGTTGATACATCCTTCTTAGTTTTCATAATCTCAAGAATTTCCTCGAATACTTTAACTGCCTCATATAAGGCATCAAAGTCGAGTTTATCAAAAGTAATATACCCTTTATCAGTCGATTTACTAGTAGCCTTATAGAAATACGACATTGCAATCCCAAGTTGAAAATGAGTCATTGGATGTATAGCATTTGCTTCAGTATAAAATACTATTGCATCATCATAGTGCCCCAGTGAATATGATAAATCACCTTTTGCACAAACAACATTTGATAATTCTCTAGTGTCATCAGTATATACTTCTCTAAATGCTTCTAGTTGGGTTAAGCCATCCTCATATTTAATTTCCTCGTTAATACCTTGTGCAATTATTCTCAAAACTTTTGACTTTACATAATCTTCTTTAATTGTGTTGGCTTCATTACAAAGACGTATTGTAGCTTCTATATCTTGACTATTAAACTTTCTAATCGCAGTTAAGTAGATAAACTTATGATAATCAGTAGCATCACTCAAAAGTTCTAATTTTACCTTTAAAGTCTCTAGTTCAACCTCTTCTACATGTAGATTAACTTTACAGTTGTATATACCATTCAATAAATAAAACTTATCATCGACTGATAACGCTTCTCCAATCAAGTTAGTTTGCAGTCTTAAATAAGCATCTAAAGCTTCAGCAGTTAGCCCATCATCCATTAGGGCTTTAATTTCACCTTTACGTGCTTTTATTAATCCATGATGAACTGGAAGAATCGAACCGTCAACATATGTTACTGGTGCGTTATATATTGTAGTATTAAAAGAACCATCAATCTTCTGTTTTACTCTTCCACCATTCTTAGCAACTGGATTGAAAGATTTTTCAAATTTAGTCTCTGTAATCGCTGTTAATGAGTCTTCGTTAGTGTCGTCATCTCTGAAACACCTTATAATTTTATCAAATATTCCCATACTAGTCTTTACTCCCATTATCTTGCTTAGTATTGAAGGAATCCTTTATCTCCATTTTTATGTTTGAATTTTTAGAAGCTTTTGGATTAAACGATTTATCTATTTCTGTATTGTTTTTGTTATTCTTTTTGGTAACATGACTTACACCAAAATAAATAGTCAATCCAATACCAACTACTGCTAGAACAGTACCAGCAACAGTTAAAATGAAGCTAACATCTATACCATCCATATTGCCACCTCCTCTTTTATAACATCCCATATTGCTTGAAAGCATCTGTTATCATTTCTTTTTTATCTTCAGGACAAGGATAAGTTTTCGAATCCATAGAGATTCTATTGGGTGCTACTCTCATTTTTAACCCATGATATTCTTTCATGTCTGCAATCCAGCAGGTTTTTATTGATGTGTTGTATTTGTCTTTTACGTAGCTTTGTATTTCTTTATAAGTTGCCATTTCAGACCTCCTCAGTAAATTTAATTTTATATTCACTACAATTCATGTTAAAATCGATTAAATATCCATTTACACCAGTATTAAGAGTTATATTTTGAGGATTATTAATTGTCATACCAAAATCTACAATTCTGTATTCTCTTTGTGGTATAAAAAAATTCTTTTGAAAAATGTAATCCCTCAATATTGGATTTTCTAATACTCTTTTCAATACCTGTCTGGCTTAAAGAATCATATCTTGATTTAATAGCCTCTTTTGCAGAACTATTTAACTGTATAATCTTCTGCTGACCTGTTTCATAATCTGTAATAGCTATACTTTGAATCTCAAGCCTTACGCTATTTTTCTCTAATCCTAGTTTTCTGATATCTTCATCTTTTAATAAATGTACTAATCTTCTATTTATGTCTTCGTACAATATATTTTTACATACCAACTTTTTACTAAAGCTTTTCTTAAGATTATCTATAAATGAGTTAGTATCTTCAATAACAAACATAGAATCTATATTGGTAGTAAAGATATATTTATTTTTTTTATATGTTATTATCATTTTGTCTAAATTCATTTAGCTCTTTAAAGAACAACCATCCATTTTGAGATGTTCCTGATACAAGTTCAGCAGGTTTTGATGGTTTTTTAAATTCTAAATTAACACAAGTTGCAATAGTACCATTTGATTAACAGCTTTTCCCCTCTGAAAGATATTTATCTATGATATCATTATATCTTTCATAAAAATTATCTTTACACTCTTTACTAGATTCATTAGGTCTTCTTATTTAGGCTTCCTTTTTCAAGGATAAAACGTCCATCTTGTACAAAAAGTTTAGCTTTATAGGATTTTGAAGGATAGTAATATTTTATATCAATACTATTGTCTTTATTAACATCGATATTAACCCCTTCTGCTTTTAATAAAAATTCAATTTGATTTATAAATTAATTAAGTCTCGCCTCATCAAACACACTAATAATAGGTTTCTTTTCTTTCATATCTTTATTTGTAAGAGAAAAACTACTCTGTTTAAATTTTTCAATGAATTTATACTCCAAATAATCAATCGTTAACTTATCAAATGAATTATTATCTGTAACAAACATAATACAATATGACCAAAAACTTTTAGTTGTAATATGATCATTTATTCTTTCAATACCATTGACTGATTGCCCTATATATACTAAAGATTCATATTCTAAGCTATCGTCAAAAAGAAAGTATACTGCATAATTTTTTGATGAAGGGAAATCTTTAATAACTTTTAAATTGTCTTCTGTGAAGTAATAACCTCTTATTTGACTTGTTAGTATCTTGAAATATCTTTAAATTTGATACTTCATACTCGTTAGGATATAAATAAGTAACAGTTTTTTTATACGCACTCTTCCCATGTTTTTTTATTATTTTTTAATACTATCATTATAATTAATCGGACTAAAATATATGTAATATTAACCAATCATATTATACTACTTTTTATATTTAAAAACAATTTTATCTGTTATTTACAATTCATTTAACCCCACACAACATATCATTTTTCCCTAATTAACTACTCTACTTATCAATTGTTCTAGCTAATATATATCATTAATCCACTATACTCAATTTCTAATAATATTTCTTTTTCAATATCCCCTACCAATAGAGATGTATAATTAAAGGTACGTCAACATTACTCAGCCCCTATGACAAGATGACACCCAGTGATTGCTTTAATCGTTGAAATACTGATATTTTAGGAAGTTGTTCTACTTTAATCTCATTGTCATCCCTAATAATTTCATCTTGGAACAAATTCTCTTCCCTAATCTTTACTTCACCTTTTAAAATTGTATAATAATTAGACCTTTGTCCACCTTTTTCATGGAAACGGCTTTCTCTTTTAAGAAAGCCTGTTTCTATGATATCATTTAATGCTCTTTGGACTGTTCTTGGGCTGATACTACAATCTTGTGCTATTCGTTTTACACTTGGAAAACATGTCATATTGGGATCTGCTCTATTTATTAAATATAGAATAACAAGCATAGCTCTTTTACTCAAATCTGATTTATATACTAAATTGATTACTTCACCTTTATTCATCTTTTACATCTCCTCTAAAATAATTTTCTGTAATATCTCCAAATATCCTCATGTTAGATTTTTCATTTAACATATTATTGCAAGGCATAGCCACATATACAGTATCTTCAGCACAATTATTAGATCCATTAATAACAATATTCTTCTTAACCTCCTTTAGCATCAGCACACTCTTCTCAAAGTATGGTAACTCATGTGGTTTCTTTCCTCCACACACAATCCTAATATCACAGTTTATAAGCCCTTTTGCTGTTTTACTATTCAATACCCCTAAATCATATATCATAAAGTCAAAGACTGTTTCATTTATTGAATTTATACTCTCATAAGCAATACCGTTGTAAAAATAACCATCACCATTCTGTTGCATTTTATAATACTCAGCTATTAACTTTAAATGTCCACTATCATTAGTTTCAATATAACTTACAATTCCACCAATACTTTTTAAATAACTTGCAAACTGCATAGCTATTGTAGTTGTACCTACTCTATTTTGTGTACCTACAACCCCAATAGTAATTTGCTTTTCTTTAAAATCCAGTTCTCTTTGTTGCACATCTTCACACAATAGTCCTATTTTTCTTTTAATATAATCTTCTGACATACTATCAAACAAACACATCTTTATTTCCTCTTTTAAAGCTTTAACTTCTGTTTGAGTAATAATATTAAATATACCTAATTCAATTAGATTATGAACTAGGCTTTCATTTTGTTCAGCCATATAAAATACTATCTTAATTTTACTATATAACTTAAATGTTTTAACTGCATTAACAATCTGTTCCTCAGTATCTGTTATACATGTTCTATCAATAACTATGGTTTCTATATGACCTAATCGCTGTATAGACTTTCCTAAAAACTCTTTCAGGCTGAATTCACCTACATATTTTTTAATAAGAACTTCTTCTTCATCTTTCAAGAAATCCAATATATTCATATATATTTTACTGGTCAAGTAAAGTATCACTTTGTATTCCTCCCTGTTGCTGATTTATTTCAAATTGCCTTGGTATTTTAAATTCTATTTCCTTTGGCTGAAAGAAAAAAAGTGCTATTATACCCAAGACAATAAACACTACATATATCATAATTTCTATCATATTAGATTTTTTCATAATCAGTCTTCTCCTTATTTACCTTCCACCCTTATTTCCCATATAGGCAAACTTATAGGATGGAATATCAAAATCAACATGTAATCGTTTAGATCCCACCATTAATAACCCATCTCCTCTTTTTTTCTGAGCAAGCAAGGCTTCTTCAGCATCTGTTAAGTTATATAATTCCTTTAACTCCGTTAGATTTTTTCCATCTGTTCCAAGTAACACTTTAAAACAAGGAATATCAAGAAGTGCTTGTCCATACATTTTTATTGATGGAGCCAGAAAGTCAACTACTGAATGAGATACTATTGCTAGTCCTGCTTCATATTTTCTTGCTCTCTTTGCTACATCTCTTAGAAATACCAATGACTGTGGTACTCTTGGATCAATCATAAGATAACTTTCATCTGCTATTAATAATACAGGTTCTGTTCTATCCTTACTCATCTCATTCCAACAAAATGTTAGTAAGTTAAAATATTGTGTTTTCTTAACGTTATCACTTGCATTTTGAAGTGAAAATGTATCAAGGCAAACACACCTTGACTCAGCTTTTATACTACTATGACCACCAAATAGAAAAGAATCTCCACCTATTGCAATATCTTTTAATAGTGTTGCTAATTCTTTATACTCTACTTCTTTCTTTGATTTCTCTAAGATTAGTTCATATAAATCCTTCATTATAGGAAACTCATTATTCTTTAGTAGTTTAACATCTGTATCCCAAAATATATTAAATTGGTTATAAAGGTCTATTAAACATGACTTTAGCAAAGCTTTCTGTATCTCTGTTAAGTTCATATATAAATTAAAAAACACCTCAACATTTTTTAAATGTAGTGCCATTGCTCCTAGTCCTTCAATTTCATCTTGTTCATCTATTGCAGGAATATCTCTTATTTGTAGTGGATTAATTCTTCCATTACTTCCTCCACCAGCATTAATCAAATCTCCACCTAATGCTAAACAAAGGTCACGATACTCACTTTCTGGATCAATAAAAAGTATCCTTGTTCCTTTCATGTATTCAGATATTGCTAGGTGTTTGACCACTGTTGATTTACCAACTCCTGCAACTCCAAGTATAGTGAAGTTACTATTTGTCCTATCTCCGCCACGTTTCCAAGTATCAAGTACAACTAACCCTCCACTTGAATCTTTTGCAAAATAATAACCTTTACCATCACTATATCCACTTGTAGAAAAAGGGTAACCACCGACAAATGTACTCATCGGCATTACCCTTTGTAATATATCATTTATACTTTTTGTTTTTCTATAATATGGAGATAGGTTCTTAAATGCTTGCTCTTGTAAATTGGATAAAACCCTTCCTTTACATTTAGATGAAGCTATACTACTTTGTGTTTTTCTACATACTCTTTCAAATTCCTTATTGCCTTTAGATAATCCCATGATACTAAGACTCATTGCACCAACTGATTGATTATCACCATCTATACTTTCAATCATTTTATCCCCATCAACAGCTGCAATTTCTGCTCGTTTTTGTAGAAGCGGGTCTTTATTATTTACTGCATCACTTCTGTTACGTATAATACTGCTTGAAACACTGTCTATGAAATCACTACCATCTACTGGATTAAAAGTTATTCCTGCTATTGTTCCTTTTATATTAGTTAGCTTTGATAACCACCCATAATCTACTTTTTGAGGATATTTAACGATACCGTATATCTTAGCTAAGTTCTCACCTATAACAAGCTTATTTCTCTCTATCTCCAATCCTATTGGTGTTACTATACTTAATAGTGCTTTATTTATTTTTAGATTTTGTTCTTTCTTCAATTACATTCCTCCCCATTACTTTCATATATTGAATTGTTGACTAAACTACATAAACCTACAATATCTCCATCTTGAAGCAATGTACAATTAATTCCACAACTATCAAAACGTCTCATAAAATCCTTTGTCCTTTTAATCAAATCACTTTCTACACCTTCATGATTTTTCTGCCATAACATTATGTAAAATTGACGTTCAACCACTTCTCCTGATAAGGCATAGTCATTCATTTCATAAATCTCTTTTCGTAATAGTTCCTTTTGTATATGGTCTTTGCTGCTATGAAGTATCTCCGAGTATTCTTCAAGTAATCCTGATATATTTACTGGTCTTGATATGGCTAAAAATTTAAAAGGCTCACTAATACTTGATAACTCTGCTGTAAGCATATTACACATATTTTCTTTTTCTCTTTGAGATAATAGTTCTATAGATATTGGTTGAATTCTAAAATAGCTAATAATATATCCATCTTTTGTATAAAGAAAGTTATCTTTTATATCTACAATATTAGTAAAATCCTGAGCTGTATTTTCCTCATTCTTATTTTCATGATTTAATTTAGTATAAAAAAAATACCCCATACTTCCTAAAAAGCATAGGGTAAGCATAATAACTGGAAGTATCATTGTTATTCCTCCATATCATAGTTATTGTCAATATCTTTATTAGCTACGATTATGTATCTCTCTATTTCCTCAAATCGTTTTATATATTTTTCAATCTATTTATCAGTTAGTGATAAACTTTCACCGCTACCATCATCCCCCACGATAACAAAATTGCCTGCGATGATATCACCATTATCAAGACTTCTATTTCCTTCAAGCCCTATTAATTTTCCAACTGCATTACAAAATATAACAGCATTCTTATCTAATATGGCAAGTTCTATATCTCCACCTACTAATTTTCTATACTCTTCATACGTATTTTTGAACTCTATAACCTCTGGTTTCTCACCTACTCTAACATGTATACCTCTTATCTTATTCATAAAATATCATCTCCTATTCTATTAAAATAGCAGGTCTTTTAAAGTATCTAAAACCCACTTCATCTGCTGTATCAACAGAAATATTGTTATCCTTGGCATTACAATGAGCTACTAGAATATTACCTTCTTCATCAAACCCTACTATTATACCTACGTGATTGATTTTTCTTGTATTGGGAACTGCAAGAAATACAAGATCTCCTTCTATTACCAGTGATTTATCAATAGTTGTTGATAAGTTCCACTGGGCTGTAGCTCCATGCCCTATGGTTTTGTCTATATTTGACTTATCTAATCCTAGATTAGCAAATATCCATGTAACATAACCACTACAGTCAAGACCAAAGGGTCTAACAGTACCAGTTGTACTACTTCCTTCCGAATAAACTTTTGTTGGTGTACCCCATCTATCATCCCAACCACTGGCTAAACTTTTACCACCCCAAAAGTAATTAACCTTACCAACTAAGCTGAGAGCATTTTCAACTATAGTCTTCCTTTTTATGTTTAGGTCTTTTGGTAAATTAGATTTTATATTCTCTATCTCTTTAGTTGAGAGATACATTTTTGTATCTATAGGCATAATTAAATCGCTACTTAACATAACCTCTTTTAGAATTTTCTTTTGTTCATCTGAAAATCCATATTCAACTGCCATTTCACTAGCTGAACGGTTATCAATAGTAATTATCTTATGGCATGTGTTTGTAGTATTTTTAGATGTGGTTTCTTTACTATCTATAATTGTTTTATTATCAATATCTACCTGTACTATATTCATTTCCCAAAAGGTATCTTCTAGCTTCTTCTTATCTTTATTATCAAGATAAACTACCTGTTTCCCATCTTTTGTAGTATTCATAACGCTAAAAAAAGATAACACATCTATTGAACTATCAATTAATGTATTATCTTCACTACCTACTACTATTGTTTGGATAGAATCCATCCTGTTATCGTTTTGTTCAAACTCTATCTTTTGTATTAAATCATTTTGTAACTCTTGCATGATTAATTGTACAGACGCCTCACTATTACTACTCCCATCATTAAAGAGACTAAAAAATATAGCAAAGGGTGATGATAGTATAAGTAAAACTAAAATAAGCGGTGTCAATACTGCAATCAGTATTATCCACCGCCCATTTTTATCTGTGCCAAGTTTTTCTATTGTTGTTGCTAATTTTGTTATTGTAACTGGGTCTACTGCCATTCAATTCCCCTTTCAAATTAATTTAATATTGTATTGTAAATTACTATTGTGGATATTACATATCTTTATATCTATATTAATTAAATATGTTATGGCTAATTAATGGAACTAGGAGCTATATGCCAATCATCATATACATTTCCTTCTATCATAACTTTATCACTTAGATTAACTCTCAACATTCCATCAGGTGTCCAACAATCTATTACGTTTGCATATATCTCATATTTACCATTTGGATAGGGTAATGGTGTAAAGTGTGTTCTACTATTGAAGGTTGAAAAGATATTCTTTTTAAATTCAAATTTATTGATACCTATCTTTTCAAGTAATCTCCAATACATATTATAACTATATTCAGGAAAGTAAGTCACAACATTTTGTGCTTTTGTATAATGACTTGATGGTGCATTAGTAGCTATACCAGCATCTATTTTAATATCTACACCATATCCGCTTGCAATTATATATTCTCCATATCGTTCCTTAGAACTTGGATTATGGCTATCAGGAACTAATTCCATAGTAACGTTAATGCTAGCTGTATATTGAGTAAAAGTATATACCCATTCACCATAATCTTCCCAATATCCTTCATCTACCCATTTGTACCTATGAACTCTTGTGGTACTGCCATCCTTATTAGTTCTTGTATAACATCCACTGTGATATTTTTTCCAATCTTCATGCCATCTATAGTCAGCACCCCATACTGCACTATAGATTCCCCATTGAGCTGAGGTTTTATCAGCTTGATTTGGTAATTCTGGAATTTCAAAGTTGGGCATAGTATCAGTTGGACGTGGATCAGGTGGTTCATTCTCTGATAAGCTTTCAATTTTTACTTTAAAACTTTCATTTCTCCTTCCATCTTTAAGTCTTGCAGAAGAATTTCCAGATATACTTACATCTACAGTTACTTCACATAGCTTTGAAGGAGTTCTCCACTTTAACCAAGCATATTGACTATTACCACTTGGTATGACTATTGGTACAGTCGTAGATTGTCCATTTGCAGTTATAGTTACATATGCTTTATTATCAGAAGGATATGTATATGAGTTTTTTCTCGTATCTATTTCATTATGACGTTTATCAGGTGTAATATCACCATTTGTAGCTTCTACTATTACAGAAGTAATTACTTCTGTGTTAACTCTATAGGTATAATCATATGTTGTATCATTCTCTTTGGTATCACTACCATTTGGTTCAAGCATTCTCATACCTATACCACCACCACTAATAATTCTATCATCACTCCAATAAACACCATCAGCTAAAGGTTTTGTTACAGGTATACCTATCCAACTTTCTTCTAATACTATAGAATTAGGTAAATCACAATGTGTCATACCTGCTACATATTGACCAGTTTTACCCCAAAACCAATTAAAATATCCTAGCTTTTGAGATAGTGCATATTCAGTAGCAGTAAATGCAATAGGCTGCCTATACCCTTTACTATTAGGTTTTGTATATGTAATTGTGACTGGTTCATAGATAATAAGCCATGCTACTTTGTTTTGATACTTACCATTTGATTTAACTGGTAATATTTCTTCTGGAGGAACAAGACCTTTCTTACCATTAATGGTAAATGAGATGTTTTGAACTAGACCTTCCCTTGTTGTTCCTTGCTTTTCAGCTATATCATCAATAATTCCAATTAATGTTCTAGTATCTCCAAAGTAGGATTTTACAGAGTTAATATTTCCACCATTGGTAATTGGTATGGGAGGAACATTACCTGTTATCACTTCATTAATTGTTACCGGTGATAAGCTTGCACCTTGAATATAATCAATTTTATTATTTGGTGTTCCATAGGTATTTCTAGGGATAGTAAAATTGCTAGGTTTAATATATGTTGGTTGATTTCCTATTCTTTTAAACTTATTAATACTATCATTCATATCTGTATCATCACTTAATCCAACATAAATAGAAACTTTATACATATATTCAGAGCTTCTATAAAATGCTTTTCCTTTTAATGCATTATTTGTATCACCATTTCCACTATCAGCATTATCTTTTGCAAAAATATTTACTGTGGAAAATAAAATCAACATTATTATTAGGGTTATAAGCTTTTTCAATTTTTCATCTCCTAACGTAAAAAAGCCAATCCATTTATGGATTGACTTTTTTAAATATATATGATTTTATGTTAACTAAAATTTATCGCCTGTTCCCCATTCACCGTCACCATAATTGGAACTATCACGTTCCCCTCTATCACCATTAGAGGGTATACTAGAAGGTGATTTTAGAAATGGGTTTTCACTATCTGGCACTACATTTTCATCCTTATCTTCTGAAGTATCTTTTGGTACATCAGGTGTAATAACAACTGGATTTTCAATCGGCTTTTCTTCTACTGTTGGTTTTATATCATATGTAGGTGACTTAGTATTTTCTTCCTCATCACCACTTTTTAAACCATCTTCGTCACTAGATATAGGCTTCATTTCTGATTCAGTAGGCTCATTAATCGGTTCTTCCTTAGATAAATTGGGTTTTGGTGGAACAATTGGTTTTTCTACTTCTACATTTACTTCTTGTATATCCTTTTCCTTATCATTGTCCCTTTGCTGTAATTCTTTCTCAGTTTCTTTATCATTAACTTCCTTCTGTTCGTTAGTTTTAATATCTGGTACAGTAATAGTTGTTTCTTTATCAATATCCTCAACTTTTACTTTTTCTGACTCTTTATCATTAACATCTAAATCAGATTGTGTCGTTGGTTGTGATAATTTAAATATACCATATATGAGTACTATTGCTACTACAATTAATGCACACACAATAGTAATTTGCTTATTTCTATTATTCTTCATACTTACATACCTCCAATGTCTTCTTAATTCGAAATGTTAGTATCTCTAGATTTTTAAGTTCTTTATTTATAGTTTCTCTTCCTTTATCTGTGATTCCATAATATATTACTTTTCTATTCTCATTTGTTTCAGCTGTAATCTCAATAAGTCCACGTTCTAGCATTTTCTTAAGTTTTGCGTATGGAGAAGCGTTTAAAACTTTAACCTCTCCTTCTGATATTCTCGTTACCTCTTTTGATATATCATAACCTTTCATAGGTTTTTGTAATAGTACTAATAATATATATATTGTTAAGTCAGTATTTCTCTTTGACACTTAAATTCCTCCTCAAAACTATACTTATTACAACTATAGTTGTTATAATCATATTATCATTGCTCAAATCTTTTGTCAATAGCTTAGAATTTTGGAGTGAATTTAGCTTTTAATTTTAGAGGTATAATCATATCTGGTAAGTGTCCCCATCCAAAACTTAGAGGTACTTGTAAAGTTATATATACATCTGCACTAAACTCATCATTTTCATTTCCTCTAATTGGTGTATTTATTATCTTTACATCAAGATTATATAAAGAGTATTCTGTTTCTTTTTTTGTGTACTTAACATATTTTCCACTTTTTCTTTGTAATCCGAGAAGATCAGAAAGATCAGCATATACTTCTCCATTATCTATATCGGTTTCCCACTCAGAATTTTTAAGAGTATATCCTCCTGCATAACCTTGCCTAAGACCATTATAGTTGTTGTCCCAATTGTTAGTTACAACCGATATAACAGAGGATTGTACAGCATCATTAACTCCCTTTGCTATAGTTTGAAGTCTTATATACTCTGCAATGACTGTAAATAACAGCATCATTATTAAAACAGCAACGCATGCTAATATTGCTGCATTTCCATCTTTATTCTTTATCAATTTTTCCAATAGACTTCACTCCTACCTGTAGCTTTAGATGTTAATGGAATTGGAAATGAGCCAAAAGAAAAGAAACCTATGTTGGTTTCTAATGTAAGCACTAAACTAAATTCATTATTAAGTTGTATTTTACCTTTTGTTGACCATTCTACTTTTGGATTAAGTCCTGTCTCTGATTTCATATTGTTAATTTTGCTTTTGGTTTGATTTCCTATTCTCCCTTCTATTTCAGCATATCTTACTACTTCATCTGCAAAAGTATCTAGCTTTGCTTTTTTAATAAAGATTGGTAATACGCTTGTAGCTAGTGCAATTATGAGTATAACTACAAAAACTACAATTACTGCATCTATATACCCTTCTCCATTTTTATTCTTTAATATAATCAATTAATCACCCTTCCATATAACAAAAAATACTTCTTAATCACATCTTTTAGTTCGTGTTAAGAAGTATAAATATCTTTTTAATTATTGTATTTTCTGTTCCATAAATTTATTATTTAGTATTTCTTATTTAACATATTATAGTTATACTTAATGTTTGTAACTATTTATTCGTATTTTCTTAATAGAGAGATTTCAATATATGTCATAAAACTATTATATAGCTTATTCCAATCTACATTACAGTCATATTTATCAAGTAATTTTAGCATATTTCCTACGAAATAATACAAATTACAATACATATCTATACTTTTAATCTTACCATTTAATGCTTTGTGGAGTATAGATTGCATATCTTGAGTGACCACTTTAGATTCAAATTCTTTGAATAAATTAAGCTCAGCAAGTGTACAATAATTTCCATCATTACATGACGCAACTTCATCAAGGCTCAAATTATTATCTTTTATTAAATAGGCTGCATCATCTGTCAATATTCCTTCTAATAATTTTTTCTTATGTGATTTGCTGGTATAACTTTCTTCTTCATTATGATATTCAACATTAATACCATACTCTGATATAATTTTAGTCTTTGCGTTTTTTGAATTAAATCTTAAGGACTTTCCACTCCATTTGATATAGTCTAAAGCTAAATTCTTATATTTTGAGTTTAAGACATTTTCAATATCATCATATTCAATATAAGAGTAGATATATCTTCGCTCCATTTCATGATACAACAGGTTAACAAACTCTTGTCTTCCTAGCATTTCTATATGTGTAACAGGAAGTTCAAGCCAACGAACATTTAAATCCTTTAAGTCATATTTTCTCCTCATCCTCTTTATTATTGATGTATCACAACTATTAACATAGTTATGTAAAATATGTCTAATACCTTTTTCAGATAAATTTTGAACATCAATAATAATTTCTAAAGATACTTCTGGTGAAATAAAACCACATTTCTCAAATACAATTAGTGCAGTATCAACATTTACTACTGTGTAATCTTTCCTCATATAATACATTGCAAAATAACTACTTATGCTTTCAATATCTATTTTTCTAGATTGAAAAATAGATAATCTAAGATAGTTTAGTATATGTTCTCGTAAATCAAATGACCCTTCATTCTTATATATCTCAATAAGAGCTGCTAAAGACTTGTCTATATACTTATTTTTAACATTAATAATACCCAGTGCATTAAGTTTGTTAGAAACTTGAATTAATGTATGCCTAATAAAAGTAGTATTCATTTTATGTTTTGTCATGAAAGTTTCAATTCTTTTTTCTGCACTACAAACATCTTTGTCATCTATAAAAGATCTAATAGCACCTTCAAGCTCTTTAATTTCACTAATATCTGTCCCATTAATATAAATATTCACAAGTAATTCAATTAAATATTCATGATAGTTTCCCTCTTTTGAAAGAAATGCTCGCATACTATTATTCATGGTCATTTGACATTCTAGATGTTTAAAAAACAACTTTTCCACCTTTATATCATTAAGAAAATTGGTGTAATAATCATCAATTGAATAGTTATTATCAGAAGTCATCCTTAATAAGACATCAATATTATTCTCTTCGATGTAATAAAACATTCCAAAAAGAAATTCAGAACTTGTTATATCTTCAATTGTATATCCATTAAAGATTAAAGCTTGTACATAGGTGTATAAAAATCCATTTAGTGTACTAAAATGGTCACGGCTAACTATGTTAAGGATTAAACCAATATCATAATATTCTTCCAGAGTTAAAGCATTAGGAGGTATTCTATATATTTCATTTCTGATTTCTAAATAAAAATTTCTTAAGGCTTCAAAATCAATGCATTTCTTCAAAGCATTGTTGAAACAATCAATATTTGCATACTTTTTAATTATGTATAATTTCTGTTCTGGTAATAATTCGAATAGACCAAATCTACTTTGAAATCGACTTTCTTCCTTAATCAGTGATTCGTATACTTTATTGTATATTGGTTCAAGTAAACTACTGTATTGCGGAATGCTTTCTCTTATAAATGTATTAAAACTATCATGAATAAGTGATACTCTATTTAACCTTACTTCAAATAAGTATGGATAGTCATTTAAAAACTCATTGATTGTTTCGCAAAGCAAAGGATCACTAAGTAATAATTTAATTTCAGAAATCATCAAATATGATTTAGTACACAAAAAAATTGTCAGCGCAGATTTTACTCTTACTCTACGAGTCAATTGATCATAATATTCATTTAAGTCATTAATAGTTTCTAATTTAGGAATTGATTTAAATTTGCTGTAGTGTTTGCCCAAATAGTTAACAATAATAGGATAACCTTTGGATATTTTATATATTTGCATTACAACTGTATAATCTGAAATCATCAACATTTTATCCAAATAAATTTCTACTTGATTAAAATTCCAGTTACTCAAACAAATTTTTTTCCAGCCAGTCTCAATTCGTAAAGGTCTAGTAAAAATAATAATTTTCGCATTTTCCCAATTATGATTCAAAAAATTGATGAACAAATTTAGTTGTTCATAGTTATAGTTTTCTACATGATCTAAACCATCGATAATCAATAGTCTTGATGTTTCATCAAGTTTACTAATTATTTTATCCATACTTCTAAATACTAAGTCATTAAACAAGCTCTTAGATAAGTCAAAAAGAAAATTATTAAACTCTAACCTATTTCGATAATCAGTATCTTGATTTGATATCCAAAATCTATATATAATATCATAATCATCTATTTCAATATGGTTAACTAAATGACTCTTACCTACACCAGGCTTGCCTTCAATTTGTATAATTTTATTATGTCCTAGTTTTATATTACCTAGATTCACAGTTTGGTCCAGTAATTCTGTTGAGTACACTTCTATATAAGGAAGATCTTTACGAGTTAACTTCAAGTGTCTTATATCCAATTTTCTTTCAAATATTTTTTCTAACCTAGGTATTCTACTAATACAATGTTGATACATTTCCTCAATTATTTCGTAAATTTCTACTCTAGAAAGCCCTATAATATATACATTTTTCATCTGATATGCTTTAAATCCTAATATTTTTGAATTGTATTGTAAATCTAAATGTTTAACAAAGATAATATTTTTATTAGATGAGATATCATGCGATTTTCCTTTAATAATAACTTGATCTTCTACTATTTTAATATCTTTTATTGAGATTTCACTAAAGTCCTTTAACTGACAACTTATTTCTTCATTTTCCAAAATCACCACCACCCGTAAAACGGGTGGTTTGCACTTACCCTATAAGGGTATATTACTAGCTGAGTCTCAAGACTCATTGAATAGTCTGCCAACTGCATCTATTCTCAAGTTACACCTAAAGGTGTTTTCATTAGCCTTTTATTATCGGCTTACCCGTAAACGGGTCAATATATTCCTTCAGACTTAATTGATCTGAGGCTATATCTTCTTGTAATTGATTTCTTATATACTGTTCTATTGCCTTCTTGTTCCTTCCTACTGTATCTACAAAATATCCTTTACACCAAAATTTTCTATTCCCATATTTATATTTTAAATTAGCATGTCTGTCAAATATCATCAGCGAACTTTTTCCTTTTAGATATCCTACAAACTGTGATACACTTAATTTAGGTGGTACACTTACTAACATATGTATGTGATCTTTACATGCATTTGCTTCTATTATTTCTACGCCTTTATACTCACATAATTTACGAATTATCTGCCCAATATCTTTTTTTATCTTTCCATAAATTATTTGACGTCTGTATTTTGGTGCAAATACTATATGATATTTGCAATTCCATTTGGTATGTGCTAAACTTTTGTTGTCCATTTGGACTTCCTCCTTTGTCTATTATAGATGCGGTCGGCAAACCTGCTTCTATCTTAGCATTGGAGGTTATTTTTTTCTACTCATAGCTATAAGCTTTTTAGAACCACAGGCATAGCCTGTGGTATTCATTAATACAACAAGAATTAAATCATCAAATTGATGATTTACATCTGCTTCAATTTCAATTTCTTTAATTTTTCGTTCAACATCCATTTTTGCTATCATTAAGAAAGCTACAGATTTTTGATAGCTATAACCTATAAATGCATTTCGTGCTGGTTTCATTTAACACCTCACATTAATTAAACATTGGTACTATTTTTTAATATTGCTAAAAATCTAGTATTTTATAATATATAAATCCTTTTATTTACACTATTATTATAAAATCCACATATGCCAATTATACACCTGCTAATTTATTCCTGTCCACCAAATATATTAAAATAACTCTCCCATACTCTCAATAATCTGCAACACCATCACCACAAGATACATCATCACAAAACACCCAAGCATCATCATAGAATATTTCTTTATCTTCGCTGGTCTTCTCATAACTTCTGATTTTAATCTTTGCAGTTCCAATTGCTTAAAATCATGAGCTAACATATGAAAGTACACGATATTATTGTCACCTCTAATTGTCCCTATGAGTCCTCTAATTACATCTGATAACATACTACTACCTATCCTTGTTTCAAATCTAGTCAAAGCACTTTCAAGATTACCTGACTTCATATCAGCTATAGTTATTTCTAGCTCTCTTTTAAATACTCCACTTGAATTTTTCTTATAAGTTTCAAGTATAGATAATACATCTCTACTTCCTTGAAGTTCTTGAGCTAATGTATTGACAAAGCGTGGTAGTTCATATTCTATGTTCCTTTTACTTTTCTTTAATATCTCTTCTGCACTACTTATCTCTTTAAAATAAATAAGAATAGCTACTATTAAAATCACTGGAGCTAATAATGGTAATATTAGAATAGCAGGAACGATACATAATAATGTCATTCCTGCTTTTACATAAGCTTTAGCAATATAGGTTTCAGGCATTAATTTTATATTTGCTGACCTTAAAGTCATTATTAACTTTCTTTTTTTGTAATTACCCAATTTAATATATTTACCTAATTTCTCTGATAGTTCTAATACGATTACTTCTGATAGCTTAGGCTTGTTTATTCCTTTTTTACTAACAGCTAAATAGACTTTATCAGCTCTTTTAGTTGGTACTTTCAAAAAATCAAGTAAGATAAAAAACAGCCCTACACTAAAACATATAATAAATAAAAATAATATTTTTATCACTTGGTCACCTCCTATATTCTACTGGTTTTGATAATTTTACAACACCTGCTATGGAAAAGAATAATACACTTGTACATATGGCAAGTGTCCCTTTACCTACTGGTGTGAATATAAGTGATTTGTACCAGTTACAATTAAGAAAATAAATTAGAGGTATGTTTGCTATAAGAAGTGCTGCCATTATCATAAATTCTTTTAATGGTTCATAGAGCATATTATTTAGTTCAGCTGATACTATTCTCATATCTGACAATTTTGTTACTATTGGCGTTAATGTTGATTTAAGATTCTTATCTTCTTGACATTCAATAACAGCATCTACCCACTGTCTAAACACATCACTGTCTATCTTACTTCTGAGTTTTTCCAGTGCCATAGTAATATTAGAATTTATAAGTGTACTATCTGCTAGAAATGATTTAAAAACATTATAGACTGGTGGGTTTATGTACTCAGCATTTTCTTCAATGGCTGTTATGATGCTATCACATCTCATATATGAGGTAGTAACTACAGATAATGCTGTTTCCAATTCTGCATTAAGCTCATTTTTCCACTTAGTAGCAATTAGTTTAACATACCAAAACGGAGCAAAAGCAAAACCCAACCCAAAGACTGGTATTAATAACATATTGTTTATCATAATAGCCAATAACATTCCCCCTACCGATAAAATAATAGATAGCATGGTAATTAAGTAAAAATGTTCTTCTCGACCAGTCATTTTAAGAATATCCTTCGTTTCAGTAATGACCAATTGAATATTTTTAGCTTTCTTTTTATGGGTTACTTCTAGAACTCTTTTCCTTATACTTTCTTTTTTCCTATTATGCTTTAGTAATTTAATCTTATCAAATAATTTTAAAGGGGATAACCTTATAAGTATAAATATACCTGTAACCATTAATATAAAAGCTATAGCAATCATACTATTCAATATCTTCACCTCCAACAAATTTTCTTAGTTCTGTCTTAGGCATACCATTTTCCAGTAATCTTTTTTGCATAGCTTTAGAGATATTATTAACCTTCTTATAATAACCTTCAATTTTAAGCGTACCATCAACTTCATTGTTATCTGTTATATTGTATTTATATAATGTATGTATTTCTCTGCTACCATCTTCTTTTATTAGGCATTCTGTAATCTCCATGATATGTCTAGTGTTGTCCTCTAATTTCTTACAGAACATTACTATTGGAAACGCTTCTGTTACAAGATTATACAATGTTTTCTCATCCATATCATATCGTTGTTTACATAATGTAACCATACGATAGTAAGTGGCTATACAAGAATTAGCATGGATAGTGGTACTTACTCCATGACCACACCTTGCACTTTCTTGTGCATAAAAAGCTTCATCACTCTTCATCTCTGCTACACATATATAATCAGGATTAACTGTAAGTGCTGTTTCAAGTAATTTTGCCATGGTAATAGTTTGCTTAGGATCATCACTATGTTTTGTAACAGCATGAATAACGTTGTTAACTATCTGACCACTCTCATCCTTTTTAACAAGATTGAATTCTCTTGTACCATTTTCGATAGTAAAAAGTCTTTTATTATTAGGAAGTGTAGACAGTACATAACTCATTAGTGTGGTCTTCCCACTTGATGTTGCTCCAGTAAAACAAATACTCTCACCGTATCTATGTGCCAATGTCAAAAAATCCAGCATCTCTTCACTAGCTGTACCACTTTTTATAAAATCTTCTTTTGTTAATTTTTTAGGGTTTACTATACGAATGGATACTGATACACCAACATTTTTATCCACTATACCTTTAGCTATAGCTGTAATTCTTATCTTATCACTTAGATGTCCAACTACAATAGGTTGAGAACTATCAAGTATCATACCACTTTGATGAAGTAGCCTTCTTATAACATCCATAGCATGAGAAGGTGAATTGAAATGTTCATCAGAAGGCTTAATTTCTCCATTAGAATAGGTGATTTTTATATCATTGTAACTATTGATATTAATTTCTTCTATATCGTTTCTATTAAGGTACTGTGTAAGGAAACTAAATTCAGCCATTTCAGTATATAGTCTATCTATTAAAGCTGTGGTAGTAAATCCGTCAACCTTTAGCTTATAATCTTCTATATATTTCTTAATATAAGCCTTGAGTTTAACTTTGCTATTTTCTATGTCATCACTAGATATAAGGATAGCATAATTACTTGAAATATGCTCTTGTACACGTCTTAACACCTCAGTAAAATCCACATACTTACTCATCTTCATCCTGCTCCTTCATCTTTTTTACTTTTAGTAGTTTAAATACATTATTGACTTTATTGACGTTCTTTTTATCTTTTGTTTTCCCTGTTATTCTAAAAAGCAGTTTTTCAAGATTGTCATTATAATATACACTTTTCTTATTACTCAATGCGTTTAATAAGCATCCTTCCTTATATTGGATTTGCAACTCTTCAGTGTACGGTAAATTGCTAAAAATAGTTCCATAATGATTAGTTATTATTGCCTTTGGTTCACCATCTTTTAATTTAGCTAATATCTTGATATGTTTATTTATGTTAAATGATTTATCTATAAGTAATGGAAATATAGATTTATAATAACTAATAGCTTTTAAATTAGTTCCACATAGTCTGATAACCTCATCTGCTAATTTTAAGGATGATCTTGAAAGTAAATCAAATTGTATAATTGATGATGTATCAATGATTAGATAATCAGCTAAATGTGATAAGTTAATAATTAATTCGTTGGCTCTATCCACTGTATACTGAGCATATGATTTATAGTTTTCTGTTTGGGCATAACCGAGAAAAGCTATGTTTTTATTATCCTTTAATGTTATTAGATTTTTTAAAATATCTTCTTGAGTCAATGTAACCATCTCTAATAACTTTCCCACTGATTTATCCTTTTCTTTAGAATAAGGTAATAACACTCCAATTGTTGGAGCAATTATATCTGTAGATAACATTATGACATTATTATTCTTAGATAATTCTTTAGCCAATTTAATTGCCAAGGTTGTCTTTCCACTATTAGGATTACCCCATATAGTAATTATTTTACTCAACTTTATTTACCTCCCATGTGTTTTTCTGTATTTCATCATTCAATTTATTAATTGATTCATCATCATTATCTTGTTTTTCTAACTCCTCTAAAATCTTTTCTTGCTTAACTAAAAAAGCCTTTGTATTATCGTCATTTCCACGATATACAAAGGCTAAATGTATCTTTCCATTGGCTTCAAGATCTGCTAACTTTATTGCCTGCTGCTCTGATACTTTTAATGTTACTGTAGATGGTAATTCTTTATCTTCTCCATCATCTGTTTCTTTTTGACTTGTATCATATCCAGTACTTAATGTTACCGCTAAAACTTCAACATATTTTAGTTCTATGGGTGATAAGGTTTGTTTTCTATCTCCGTATTCTGCTACATATACAGATACTATATCTCCATTTTGCAACTTACCTGATAGACCACTAGCTAAGCTTCTTAATGTTACTGATATGGCTCTTTTATCTCCAGTAAAGTTTTCAAGATAACCATATTCAGCAAGTGGTGTATTAGATAGCTTTGATGGCAATATATAATCACCTCTTTTCATGTCAGTAGTTACATACTTTCCTATAATATTTTCTTTGTTTTTGATAACTTCATTTGGTAAATTATATCCACCTACTTCTATACTCTGTACCATACTTGCTGTAATCTCATCACCTATGGTAATGTCTTTTGTTACCCTTACTATTTTAACTTTGTTAGCTACTGCTTTGTTGAACAATGGTGTTAAACCAAAGCAAATAAAAAGAGATAGTACTAAACTAGCTATCCCTAGGGTCGTTCTGTTTTTTAAGATTCTCATTATTTTTTCCTCCTCATAATTTTTTTTGACATATAAATTCATATAAAATAACTCTATTTAATATATTTACAAATAGAAATATGATATTTATTATCTGAACTTTTAATATTGATACCCGTTTCTTTTGTAATCCTATTTATTAAATCATTCGCATAAGACCAATAATCATAACCTAGTTGCTTTGCAACTTCTAGTAGTGTGTAAGGAAATGCAATATTAAATGCCGAAGGTTCACTAATATTAGTTATTCCAAATATCTTATTAATGTCTTTATCATCTTTTAACGCTGACTTAAGCATATCGTAATCTATTTCTATTCGATGTTTAGGTATATCTGTTCTAATTAATTCATATGTATGAGATATTAATGCTCATAATAATTTAGGATTTACTCTTTCTATAGCACTTTCATTTGTAAAAGCTTCATAAATCCAATCATAATCTTTCGCAGCTACTGAATTAATCCAAATAGTTTTTTTATCATATAAATTAATGAGCTTTTCTGTAGGATATGTATTGTCTTCTATAATATTTTCCTTATAATCAACTATAAAAAGATTAGGTACAATCTCATCAATATCAGATAATATTGACTGTATATTTAGATCACTGGCACTATATCCAATAAAAACAAGTGGATGTTCCAAAAAAAAAGTGAATAATTGCACTTAAGTATTTTTTCTTAGAATTAAATAATTCATAGTCATCACTAGTAAATACTAGACTTTCTGGCAAACTTATACAACCATGTATTTTAAATATTTCTCCAACTGTAATAAATTCAGACGTTAATATCTTTTGACCTATAACAGGAGTATACTCTGGAAAAATCATTTCTAAGAATTGATCATAATTAGTTTTATTATAAACAATTAATAGATAGTACAATGATATATAATTGCACTATCTATTTACTCTAATTAAGCATTCTCTTTATATAACAATATATACTCTTGAAGGTGACAATGATTTCTTTTTTAAAGATATAATTTCCCAGTTTTATATTGTTTTATTGAACTTCATTAATACCTACTTCTCATTCTCTTGATTATCTAAGTCAATTAATTTATCGTCTTTAAATATATCCCATATTTTATAATCATATATTTCAGTATGAATTGGATTGCTATAGCTTGTTCTTAAGCGATAATTAGGAATATTATCTTTTTTAATACTGCCATAATATATTTCTATTGTAAACTCACTAGGTGGTTGACTTGATTCTGAATACTTTTTTCTTATTTCCACCATATTTTCTATTGTGGTAAATTCTCTTGCTATTTGTAATATATTATTAAGGTGGCTTTTATCAAAGCTATCATTTACCCCCAGATAACATGTTATAGAATTTATTTGATAGATTAACTCAACTTCATCAATATAAATTAACTCTTCTAATGATTCAGTGAATTTTTCTGATTCACTTGTTTTAATTTTTTGAGCACTATTCTTCTTATAAGCCAAGTTGCTAATTATAATGAGTGATATTATTATTAATAATGTTATAAATAAAAGTTTTTTTATATAAATCACCTCTATACTTTTTTAAAATAAATATATGTATTAGGATATGCATCTACAAGCAATTTTAAATTAAATGAATACCTTTCTCCCCATGATGAAATGGCAATAAAACGATCATCAGTAGCATTATTTCTAAAATATTTAGTTATTGTTGTCCAATGCCAATTAAAATGATTTAAGTCACCAGTAAAGTCATCGTCATCATGTTGCATCATTGCTACTGGAGAGTCTATACTTAATCCTTCTTTAATAAAATTTGAAGTTTTATCAATATTATCTAGATATGATGGGTTGTCGTATATTCTTGCATATAAGTATACATTCTTGCTTCTAGCATACTCTAAAAACTTATTTTTTATATCGTTAACACCAGGTATGCCTGGAAGTATGCCAGTATGAGGAGTTACATAATCATAAACATCTTCCATATGATTTATAAAATAAGGTCTATCCAATATACTTGTTGAATACTTGTATAAATTGCTACAACCTTGAACATATGCAGCCATATGATATGCAATATTAGCAGCCGCAGCAGTACCACAACCTTGTTCATTTCCTAATTCTGAGCTAAACCATGCTTGATTACAACCATAATAAGTTTTTGAACCATCTTTAATTGGTACAAATGTAAGATCAGGATTACCAGATAACATAACTATTTCATGTGTAGAATCTGTAGTAACGATATTTTTATTAATATTATTGTTTATTAAATTTAACTTTCGAGATTGGATTTTAATATTATCAACAATATTTAGTGCACTTGATTCTGGTAATATATATTTCTCAATATTTTTATTTTCGCTTGATTCTTTCATCTTCAACTTAATTTCTGTTTCAGTCTTAATTCTATTTGGAAATATATACACCAATTTTTCATTTTTACTTTTTTCTAAAATATTATCAAGCTCTTCAACATTATAATTAACCTCACAAACGCCATATCCATTGATTCTTGAATCAATAATCATAAATCCTTTTTGCTCACCTTTCTCATTTGCAAATGGAACTAAATAGGCTATTTCTTTACCTGTTACATCATCTAATAATATTTCATTATCAGAAATTATAATTTCTTCATTTAATTCTCTCTCAAGATATTCATTAATATGATATTCAGCTAATATTTTTATGCTATTTTTATCAAGATATTTTTCTTCCTCTTTTGCATTAACATTAGAAAAATTTAATATAAAAGTCATTAATAAAATTAAAGTCAATACATTTCTTTTCATAAACATTCTCCTTTGTATTTATATTCATATAAATATGTATTCTTAAAATTTGCAATGCATTACTTTAATATTTTATATTATAAATATAATGTTGTCAATAAATCTATTTTATATAATATTTAATAAATATTGTTTTTTATCTAATTTAAGACAACTTTTCAAACTACTTGTTTTATATATTTCAGCATATAATCGCATTATATATCAGTAATGTATACGTATTAACATATTGAATTTCTCACAGTATATTGAATAGAATGAGTTGACCTATTGACCATTAACATCGTTATGAATGTGTCTTAAATGATATTGATAATACTATAGGGCTAAATAAAGCAATGAATTTTTGGGAATGGCTGAATAAATTACGTAAGCAAACTAAGCCCGATAGTATTTCATGGATTTATCAATGCGCTAAAAACAATATTCCTTTAGATAAAATTCTAAAAGTGTTAAAAATCACTTAGTGGTTAGTTTAATTATCAACTGTAAAAATTTGTAATCTAATTTGCTTTAGAGTTTATATATTAAAAAACTATGTCTCCAACAGAATTTCATTATAAAATATAATATCATTTTATACCTATTGCATTGCCAATAATCCCCCTTTATAGTATCTCCTTTTTTATTTTCAACTTATATATTTTTCTATAAACATAATATATACATTAATAATTTACCATAATTAATAAATACCCCACCCCCAAATAAGGAACTAAAGCAATTTTACCATTATATTTCTTCAATTTATATCTAGAGTATAATATACTTGTCAATATTCCGAAAGCCAGTCCTACACTACTTCCTATCAGTCCTCCTGTAAATCCTAAATAAAATGAACAAGCCCCAACCAACTTAACATCCCCACCACCCATAGACCCATTTCTAACAAGTGCCACCACCAAAAAAGGCAATGGCACTAACACTAATCCCAAAATTGAAGGTATCCAATTTAAATTAATTAACCCTAACAAAATAATTATAATATGAACTCTATCAGGTATTATTCTAGTCTTAATATCACAATAGCTAGCATATACAAGCACCAAGACAAACAACACATATTTAACTACTAACACTACCATCACCTCACTATATACTCATTTGCCAATCTGCCACCATCACTTGTATATCTACTCCTTATATATATCTGACCATTTTCCTCAAGTCTTCTAAGATTTCTACTTACAGCTGATTTACTAATACCTAATATTTCACTTAATTTTCTATGTGATATATTAACTACTCCATTTTTATCTGCCAACTCATTCAATAGCATATACAGCATTTTACCCGATATAGTTGTGTTTATCTTACCTACTACTTTAAATTCACTTATCTTGTCTGCCATATCTTCTCCTTTCCAATTTATAAACATACCTATATTTCTTTTGCCGAAATCTATACTTTATTAAAAATCCAATCTGATCCACTACTGAAATATTCGAATTGTCTTTTGTGAGCATAATAACAGTTCCAGATACAGCTACTAGCATAAATACTATCGCTACTACTGTATTTTTAACAAAGAAAAATAGCAGTGCATCTATTACACCTGCTATTAAAGTAACTATGATTGTTTTAATCAACTCTTCCTTAGAAAACCCATTAAAAATTTCTGTTCTCAGCTTAAGTCCTTGCGGTATATACAATGGTTTTTCTCTTGCCATTTCATCACCTCTATGTATAATACTTGGTTACTAAATCTTTAATCACATAACAACTCTCTGCTAATATATAAAATACAATTACATTCCTTATTTTCTTTTTATACGCCTTTTCATTTTCTTCATCTGTTCCCATCATTACAAAGCAATAAATAACTCTAAAGACTGTACCACTCCTTATAAGTATTAAAAAAGCATCTGATAACTCCTTAATCATATCCATTTTTATTCTAATCCTTCTTCTCTGATATTAAATATATCCCTATTAATTTTAATCATCTCAACCTCCTACTTCTTAAAGAATGTTTTACCCATCTGATATATTCTTGCTGTAGAATATATTTTATTGCTTATTCCACCACCTTGTCCTCCTGAAATAATCAAGAATTCCTGTAAGAACTTAGGTGTTCTTATAGCTAACATCATACTTGCCACGCCCCAAAATACATGAGCATTAAGCATAAGTCCTACACCTAATTTAGCTAATGTAATCTGAACTAATACAGCGAGTGTACTTTGAAAAAACTTTTGTATATAACTTTTAAAGAGATTACTATCTGTTCTATCCATCAATCCAACACAAGCAAGGGGTAACCCTATCCTAAGTATCATTATCTCAAGTCCTCTAGTTAAAAACTGTATATATAATATGAAAAAACATATGAAAAAGATTAAAGATACTATACCTGTAAAAAGACCTGCTGAAGCTACACCTGCTATGACAGTCTCAAAAGATATTGGCATCCCATCAGAAATAAGTAAAATAAGTTTATTAGACATATCTTCTATAATAGTGGCTAGCCACCCATACATGGTTGGGAAACATATAGCTATTGCCAAAGCTTTTAAAAATCCTATAAATAAAGTAGACGGTTCATCTGTTGAATCACCATCATGCCATAGAATATATTTATTAAATCCATTCTTTAGAAACTTAAGGATAATTAGAGATATACCAAAGGCAAAGAATATATCAAAGATTGGCTCTATAGCATTTGTCCCTAACAAGGTATCCATATACCTTTCAGAATATAACACCATTGGAACTAACCCTTCTAATAGGGTGTCCACATAAGCTAGACACCCTGATAAAATAGCAGATATAAGGAGCATAATTACTATTTCCAAGCTTTCACCTCCTCTTGATTATTGCAATGACTAACCTTTGAAGTTAAACATATCTGTTATTCTATTTTTTAATTCTGGAAGTACAGTATCACCAATTAATGCATATAATCCTGCAAGTAATAATGCTCCTAATACAACACTGATAAGTACAGTAATAGCTGTATTTAAAGCTCCTTCACCTTTTTTATCAGCTAATACATTCTTTACTCTCAAAACCATTCCCATTGCTTTTACTTGTAATTTTCTCATTTTACATCTCTCCTTCGATTTGTTTTATTTATCTTTAAAAGCAGTATTGCTCTTAAATTTACTTGTAGTAACCTATTACAAGGTTAATAATGGCACTTCCTAAAACTGCTCCAACTACTGAAATAATCGCAGTTGTAATACGATTATTCCATCTTTTCTGATCCTGCTCATCTGCTCCACTTCTTCTAATGAAAAAATAGATAATTAACAGTCCACCTACAATAGGTGCAAGTATCATAAGCCATGTTGTAACATCATTAAGTAGTGCCTCTGTTCCTGTTGCTATTTTGCTCTTTCCTACGTTATTGCTAGAACCAGCAAATACGCTTGTTACATTAAAAAACAGTACTTGTATTATCACAAATACTGTTAATACTTTGGATTTAATTTTACTCATTTATGAGTTTCCTCCCATCTGTGTGTATTTTATTTCTTCTTTTCTTTTACCAGACAATGAGTTACTTTGCATCTGCTCTTTATGAAATTCCCATACATTCCAAAGATCAATATAGCTTACACTCTCCTTTTCAAATCTTTGCTTTTCTCTAAACTCTCTCACCTTACGATTATGCTCCCTATTACCTAAACCAAATAAACTATTAAAACTCCATTTTGATAGATCAGGAATTTTCATCATAGCTGGATGATTACGTGACAGAACTAATGCATAAGGTCTGTTTATCAATTTAACTTCATCTGTAGTTAATAATGCTCTGTGGGTTAAATTTGTCGAATGAGATGAGGAAGGTGTTGTATATTTTCCATGAGAACTACTTAGAGAATAAGTTGAAACAGTATAATTACCTAACTTTTTTGAGATTTCTTCTAGTGTTCCTAAGTCATCTGCTTGTAAGTATATCCATGTTTCACAGTTACTCTTTATTGTCTGTGCTACTTCTTTATTATAGGTTTCATCCAACTGAGCTAAGGCTTGAACAAACAATGAGAATCTAATTCCACGACCGCCACCTACCGTTAACTTATTGGCAAAGTCAGGTATTTTGGTAAAATTCCCATATTCATCAAGTACCAAGTTTACTCTATTTTGTAATCGTCCGCCTCTATTGTCAGCTACCTTTACAAGTGACATATAGCATTGATTTACAAATAGACTTGCTAAGCTATAATACGTTCTTTTTTCATCAGGTAATATAATAAACAAAGCTGTTTTTTTGCTACTAAGGTCTTTTGGATTAAAATCACTTGTACTAGTCATTGACCATATTAGAGGGTTAGTAAATAATCTTAGATTTGTTAAAGCCGATGTAAAAAAGCTCCCACGTGTCTTGCTGGGTGCAACCTCTGATATGGCAAGAAGACCTCGTGCTGGGTGGCTACTTGGTATAGTTTTTAAATAATTCTCAAGTGGTAGTTTACCATTGATTGTTTTACACATTTCTGAAATAAAATAATATACGTTGCTCATATTTTGGTACTTCCTATTACCGGCATTATGATTATCTCTATTGTCATATACTACTGCCATGATTGCAGCTGCAATTATACTAGCTTCACCATTACTCCATATCTTTTCATTGTGAGAATCCTCTGGAACAAGTGCAGCCGTTAAGTCCCATGTAGCTTCAATTGCTCTTGGAAGATCATCTTCATCAATTGCATCAATAATGGGTTGTAAGTAGTTATACCTATTTGATTTTAAAGGGATTTTGAAATCTAATGCTATAACTTCGTATCCTAAATTTCTAAGGTAGGGAGCTGTATAGTTATAAAGCTCAGCTTTTGGATCAGATACTATTATGCTTTCTCCTGATAGACCTAATAAGCCTATTGTTTCAAGCACTATACACCTTGACTTTCCACTACGAGTAGCACCAATACAAAGAGTATGGGTATCATCATCAATATAATAAACACGTTCTTTCCCTCCTTCTTTTTTCATACCTAATATAATACCACCGCTTTCTAACGTTTCATTTTCTTTGGATTGCGTAATATCTGCCTGCTTTGCATAAATACTTTGGCTTTCTTCATATAGTTTATTTTCATATTCTTTGAATCCTGATACTTCTTCCTTTTCTTCATTAGTTTTTTCATCTCCTTGATTTATTCTATCCACTTCATCCTCAGCCAGTTTGTTAAGTCCCTTTATTTTCTTATCATTGGCATCCAAAACTACCGATTTAAAGTTCTTATCTTTTTCATTATCTGTAAGCCATCTAGCAGACCCAAATTGCTTTTGTCCAGCTGAAACAGGTGTTTTTATCATTGGTGTTATTTCTACTAATTCACTCTGATAAGGTTTATGGTTTAGAATATAATAAAAAATAGCTCCTAACAGGGCAATCCCATTAAAAGCTAGAAATAATAGCAAGTGTTCTTTATTATTTTTCATGCTTGCAAAGATTATATATATACTAAACAACTGTAAATTTCTAATCTTTCCTTTTAATAAGTAATGAAGATTAGTTGTAAATACCAAATTAAATAATGTTCCTACTATTAATATGAAGATACTAATAAATAGCTTCTTCTTTTTATTCATTACTTTTATCATCCTTCTTTACACAATTTTTTATCATACAGTAATACTTGATTTTTATATTGCCATCACAATCCTTAATTTTTTGTTTATGTAATAAGAATATACAACTATCGCACTTGCAGTTACTCTTAGTAAATGTAATTCCTATATTAAACACCACCCTTTTACATAACTTCACTTTTATTTTTTTCTTTTCCCCAGTTAAGACCTGCGTTCTTCTTTACATCTGCAATATAATCTTTTTTAGATGTACTCTCCATACCACTAAGCGGATATCTATTATTGCTACTATCAACATCATTGTGGTTATTCTGAAATAATTTAATAGTCGATAGTAAACTCTCAAATTTTGTATCAGCTACATGCTTTTCTAACTGCTGTGCATTAAGTTCAAATCTCTTTTCTAATGCTTCCTTTGTAAACTGCTCAGGGGGATATAATTTTCTATTTCTGCATTTCTTACCATCAATATTGGTAAAGGTAATATATTTCCTACTATCAGACCATTGAGTTTCATAACCTAACTTTTTTAATTTGACAATAAAGTCATTTCTAGAAATTGCATATTTCCTAGCTTCTTTGACAGCTAGATATAATTCATACTTCCAGCTTCTAGCATTTTCTTTAGAACGGTACTCACCTCGATTTATATGTGAACCTAATTTACCATGAGTGATGATAAGACCATATCTCCTACAGATTTCATCTGAATAATCCTTTAACTCTTGAAGTTCCTCTTTACTCATTTTCCATTTCATACCTGTATAACAATTAACTGTGTTCAATACAAAGTGAGTATGTAAATTATCCGTATCTTTATGAGTTGAATAAACTACTTGAAAACCTTTAAACTTATTCATTAATAATAATTCATCTGCAACAGCTTTAGTTTTTTCTGCTGATATATTTTCATGATTAGAAAAAGACTGGACAAAATGAATATATTGTCGTCCAGTCTCTTTGTTATAATTTCTCTTAGTCATTATAAAATCATTATAGGCATTATCAGCATCACAGTTAAATCCTCCATAGAGTCCTAATTCTGTTTTATCATCACGAAGTATATAATCTATTACTCTACTTAACCCTGTATACGTCTTATTTCTTCCGTTAATTTGTTCAATAATTGCCATACCTTATGTATCTCCTTTTTCACAGGCATTATATCTATAGTATTTAGCTTTCCTTGATGTACTAATATTAAGGCTTGATTCAAATTAGCTCCTATCTTTGACAATTGATGCGTATATTCATTTAATCCCTCATAAATAGTAATATCCCTCTCAAGAGCTTGGAGAGATACATATTGACTCATATTCATTTTGGCTTTCTTGGCTTTTCTTTCAATCACACGATACTCTACATCAGTTACTCTAAGACCTATAAATCTATCTTTTTTTATTATCCTCATCTCCTTTTAGCATAACTAAAAGCTAGTAACAATAAAGTCACTAGCTAATCTTTATAACACTTAATCTTTTCAGTATTCTCATTCCATCAATTTGTCCTTGTAAATAAATTTGGCTACCTTCCATAACTGCAACTATACTATATAACTCTATAAATTTTTCTATAAGTATTCTATTTTGTTTACTTACTTCCTCAGACAAACATTCTAACCTATGAAGTACTTCGCCAAACTCATTCCGAAGCATTCTATATTCTTTATTATTTTTTTTGAAACTCTTTAATATTTCTTCTCTATACTCTGTATGAAATTGTTCTAGATTTTCATAGAATAGTTTCTCATCTATTATATCATCCACCTATACACCTCCCTAAAGCTAATATAAATATTTTAATCTTTAGGAAGTCAAAAATCTAGTTTTGGATAAAAATATTTTATGGGTTTGGGCAAAGCCCAATATTAAGGGGACTGGGGATATCCCCAGCAAGCGACTTTGTTTAACAAAGTGGAAGCTTGCCCGCAGGAAGGCAAAGCCTTCCTAGGACTGCGGTTTTTATTGGGTATTGAATAAGTAATCTTTTAGTCTTCTCTAGTTTATTGTTTAAAAGTGAGATACATAAATTATATCAACTTCTACTTTAACAAGTTAAATCTATGAAACAGTCTAATACAATCACTATATCCTCTCATATAAAAGTAATCACCTTCAAAATAATGCATATCTTTTAAATCTACTACATAATCAGATATAGCTTCTTTATATTTCTCTGATAATTCATTGAGTAGCTTATCTACAACCTTTTCCTTTTCCTCCAACTCTTCAACTAATTCATTATAGAAAGGATGTCTTTGTAACATATCATTTCTAGCAGCATTTTTCATCGTTTCAGTAAATCTTGAAAATGCTTCAAATAAATCAGTTAGTTCATCAATATAATCACTCATTAAATCACCCCCATTCTATATGTAAATAATAGAATGTAGGTATTGAAATGTCTATAAATGGTTTAATTGAATTTTTTTATAAATTATTAATTTAAGTACTGATAGTTGTTTTGATTACTTATAGTGACTATTTTTCTATTTGATTATTAATTAGCTATATAATAATTATATTAAATATATCTGCATTATAAATATCTTTGTCTATGCTTAGAAATATTCTCTATAATATCTGTAGCTAATTCGATTTCATTTGGCGTTAGTATTTTTATTTTATTATATAAAGCTTTAAGATTATCAGGTTCTTTAATCTCTATTAAGCTATCTTTCAACAGATAATCAGGAGAAATGCTAAGTGCATTGCATAACTTAACAAACACAGGTATACTTGGATATTTAGCTGCACTTTCAATTTGCCTAACAAATGATGGTTCTATTCCACATAGTTCTGCTAATTTATTAGACGTTATATTTCGTAACTTTCTAACTTCCTTTAACCTTTTTCCAAACATGACTTTATTTACTTCCATAGCACCCTCCCGTTTCTTATAGTTGTATTAGTTACTATAAGATTATACGAATGATTAATTGTTTTATAGCCACTTAAGGAAACATAAGAAACTAATAGTATCATATGTAATTAATAATTTATTATACTTATTAAATAGCTATTTCATCTCCCTCTTCTTGAGCATATGCTTCATTAAGATAACTTTTCATCATTTCATCATAATGCTGTTTATATACCTGTGCATTATTCTTCTCTGGTGTAGATTGAGTTTCTGATTTGTCATTTTGCTTTTCCTCACTAACTTTAGATGATTTTGGTTTTTCTGTTTCTAATTTTTTAAATAAATTGGTTTTCAGAGCTTCAATATTTTTTTTTGATATCTCTGCCTTGCCTTCTTCAAATACTTTTCTAATTCCCTCTATTTCTTTTGCTCCTCTAACTCTACCGTTTTCTTGTTTTATGCATTTTTTGAGAAGATCCAAAGGTAATTCATTTTCAAGACCAATACGGACTTCTCTCATCTGCTGAGGTGTTAAAAAGGATTTGTCAATCAAAAACTCTACCTGTTCTTTATTAAGCCCATATTCAAATCCTTTTCTTATTTCCTTCATCTGTTCAGGTAATAACGTTGCTTTAGCATACATTTCAACTTGTGAATTACTTAGATTACCTTCAAGACCAAGCCTTACTTCTCTCATTTGGATATGAGTGAGCATTGGTTTATTAGCATATAGTGCTACCTGTAATTTACTTAATCCATTCTCCATACCTGTTCTAATCTCCTTCATCTGCTTATCATTTAAAATATCATGTGAATACATTTTAATTTGTGATACTGCAAGTCCTACTCTTAACCCTTCCATTACTTCATTAACCTGCATTTTATTTAAGTCTTGATAATCTATCTGTTTTAGACTATTACGGTATTTCAATTTCTCCAAAAAGTCTTTTACTAGACCCATAGCATCTCTCCTCTAAATTACTATTTCTTCATCAACACATATATCTACCTCTATATTATTAAGCTCTATTGGTTTGTTATGAATATTGATTAAGTCTTCATTAAAATCCTTGTGTACTGGTACATGCTTTGTAATTTGAAATTTATCTCTATAACGGTCATGAATTTGTTGTGAAAAAAAATGACCCTCTTCGTCATTGTCCAGACAGAGAATCATTTTCTTTATATTTGGATATTTATTTGTATAATACTTAATAGGTAGATAAGATGTACCACCCATAGATATCATATGATGTTTAAAGTCTTTTACATCATATAATTGTACTAACGTCATATAACTCATAAGATCAATAGCACTTTCAAATATCATAAGTACTTCATTTGTTCCTTCTCTATTAAAAGGATAGGTTTTATCAGAACCATATAAATCTTTTCTAAATCGTTTTAAACTTGTACCTCTTAGACTTGCAAATCTAGGTTCATCTGATTCGTTATAGCCTACAAATACGCAGTTATTCTTTTCATCTTCATAGAGTTGTTTATTCTTAACAAATTCTTTTACTACATTACTATCAATCTTTCTAGTCTGTATAAGATAGGCAAAGATATGTTTGTAAGTCTTATTTTTATTAGGTAATACTAGTTTACCCTTCTTATCAATATTTTTCGGTAGTGGTTCAACATAAGGCAGTTCTTCATTGTTTATACCTAATAATTCTTTTACTGCATCCACCCACGATTTGTTTTCTAGCTCCATTAGAAACTGTATAGCTCCACCACCTTTTCCGTGAGAAAACCAGTTCCATTTTGAACCATCTGCTTTAATGTATAAACCACCATAGCTAGGTATCTTGTAGGAATGAGGTGTTATTTTCTTCACATCGTAACCATGACTTCTAGCCAAGGCAATTATATTGATATCATCTGCTTCTTTTAATTGTTCTTCTGAAAAACGCTTTTCCTTGTACATCTATCATCACCCCATTATAGTCCTAGCTCTTCATCGTCATCATAATATAGTGAATCATCTTCTATATCTTCTTTTATCATATCGCTCAATGGTATAGGCTCATATCTAGCTTTATTAAGTGGCATATTAGGCAAACATCCTTTTTCAGCTAAAGATGAATATTGATTGCCCCCAACAACAATATGATCAAGAACTCTTATATTAAGTGGATGAAAAATATCAACCATTTTTTGTGTTATCTCAATATCCTCTCTAGAAAATATAAGAGATTTGCCTGGATGATTATGTGAAAGTATCATGCCACTGCAATCATTAGCAATAGCTATTTTCAAAATATCTCTTGGATAAACTGCTGCCATATCAACTGTTCCCTCTGAAACTACCCTTGTTTCTATAATATGATTATTATTATCTAAAAAAGCTATCATAAAACGTTCTCTATCTTTCATACCGCCAAGTAATGATAAGAAGTATTCCCCTGACTCACTTGGACAACCAAATCTGATTTGTTCTTGTTCTTCTTTCATTCTTAATACTTTATAAGAAGAAATAAATTCATTTAACATATTTATTTTTGTTAGTTGCTTTTCATTAGGTTCAACAACCATTGGATGTTCAAGAATATTAAATGGAGTATTGCCTTTTGAGTAGTTTTTTATCTTTTTTAGAGAAATACCTGTTAAAGCATTTAGACTCTTTATAAATATCTCAGAATCTTCTTTTCTCCTAACCAATATTACCACCACCTTGATTTTTATCAGGTAAATTATTAATGAATTCTTCTACAATATTACTTAAATCAATTAGCTTTTCCTTAACAGGTTCTGAAATATCATATGAATCAATATTTAATAGAAATGTCCTTATACCTAATACTCTAATTGCTTCTTCTATAATGCTTTTATCCTTTGGTTGTGGATTAGTTAATACTTCAATTGCCTGTAGCAACGTTATTTGTACATAATTTTTTTCCATTGTTTTATCATCTCCTTTTGTTATTAATTAATTGTTATAAGAGATTTATAAATCTTCCTCTATTTCTTGTTCTATTGACACACTCTTAATTTTTTTACTATTTTTGATATTATTTTGCTCATCAACTACAGGTGTGTCTGACTCTTTGTTCATGTCTAGTAAAACATTAAGCTCTGCTTGTCTCTTAACAAGTCTTTGTAGATTTGCTTGATGCACAAAAGGTTTCTCAAATTCTTCTTTAGCCTGCTCCATGTTTCTTGTTAATTCATCAATACGCATTTCACTATCCTCTATTCGTTTTTCCAAGCTATCAAGAATATTTTCTAATTTAATCATATTTCCATGAGTACTATTTGAAAAACTAACAAAATATGTTTTACTACCATGTAGCAACATTCCATTTTCATTGCTAAACATACTACTAGTTATTGATAGTTCAAAATCTTTGAAATTACCTATAGCCTTTGTATCACCTGCCTTCATACCTTGTAATAGTGCTAGCACATATGTACCTGCCCTCTCTCTTTCGTTAAAAACTTTGCCCTCAATAGTAATCTTGAAATCATTAGAACTTGTCATATCTCTTTTTTCAATATCTTTAACAAGACATTCAATAATTTCTTTCTGCTTCTTAATTTCACTTGGATACCTGTATAAAAATCTATCTTCCAATGAATACTTGTTACTATCATAGGCTCCTTTTAAAAGGGTAAGTCTGGCTACCTCATTATCTATTTCCATTTTCTCCTTGATTAAAGGGTTACCTGTGGCTATGGCTTTAACCTCTGCATAGGATAATACTGTTTCATCAATATCCTCAGCACTTCTTGTCACCGATTTAGAGGTCATTATCTGTGATATAAATCGCTGTTTATTTTCTACTAGTTGCCACATGTAGCTATCAAAGGTTGACTTAGTCACATATTTATAGATAGTAACTTCTTCATTTTCATTCCCTTGCCTTAGTATACGACCTTCACGTTGTTCCAAATCCGCAGGTCTCCAAGGGCAATCAAGATGATGAAGAGCAATTAGCTTCGCTTGAATATTGGTTCCTGTACCACATTTAGATGTAGAACCTATAAGTATTCTTTTATTACCACTTCTCATATCTGCAAATAGTGCTTCTCTTTGAACATCTGTTTTTGCATCATGAATAAAACATATTTCAGTTGCTGGTATACCCTTTTTTATTAGCTCGTTTTTAATATATGGATATACTGAAAAACGCCCATCAGTTGTGGGCGTTCCTGTGTCAGAAAAAATTATCTGTGTACCTTTAGTACTATTACTCGCTATATATTCTTGATAGATAGCTTCTATACAACGATTAACCTTTGAATCTGGATAGTTTGGTGCATTAGGGTCAAGAGTACGTGGGTCTAATCCTAGAAGCCTTGCTTCATTAGTGACTTTCAACATATTATCAATCCTCGGATCTTTTCCTGCCCTTATCTTCTCTGCTCGTTTTGCAAAATCATCCATCTTATTAGTAATATAATCATTACTTTCAGCTACAATTATTTTTGCTTTTCCATCCTTTAACTTAGGTACTGGTAAATCTAACATATCAGCTGTTTGAATATCAGCAACATTCTTAAACATAGTCATAAGCTCTGGTAAATTAGTAAACTTAGCAAATCTATTCTTTATACGATATCCTGTTCCTTCTGGGGCAAGCTCCAATGCCGAAACAACTTCTCCAAACTGTGCTGCCCAACTATCAAAATGCTTTAATCCTCTACTTTCTAATTCCTTATTTTGAAGATATCTCTGCATAACATATAGCTCTGTCATGGAATTACTTATTGGTGTACCTGTTGCAAAAACAACTCCCTTTTCTCCACCCTTTAATTCTTGGATACATTGAGTTTTCATGAGCATATCACTTGCTTTTTTTGCTCTTGATTGTCCTATGCCTCCTACATTACGCATCTTAGAAAAAACTGCACAATTCTTATAATAGTGAGCTTCATCAAGATAAATAGCATCAACACCCAGCTCTTCAAAGTTAATGACATTATCTTTAGGCGTGTCATGTAACTTCTTTAATTCTACATCTAGCTTCTTCTTCTCAGCTTCCATCTGTTTAACTGACCAGTTTTGTCCTTTTTTAGTTTTTGATTGATCGATACCATGCATAAGTTCATTGATCTGTTTTTGTATCATTAATTCTTGACGTTCTATAGAAACAGGTATCTTCTCAAATTGACTATGACCAATAACAATGGCATCATAACTCCCTGTAGCAATCCTTGATACAAATCTTTGTCTATTCTTTTTCTCAAAATCCTTCTTGGTGGTAACAAGTACCTTTGAATTGGGGTATAATCTTAGAAATTCTGAGCCAAAATCCTGTGTAATATGATTAGGAACAACAAAGATAGCTTTTTTAAGAATTCCCATTCTCTTTTGTTCCATACAACTAGCAATCATTTCAAATGTCTTTCCTGCACCAACTACATGTGCAAGAAGTGTATTTCCTCCATAGATTGTTCTGGCAATAGCATTAACTTGATGTGGTCTTAACTTGATATCGTTATTCATTTCAGGAAAAGTAAGATGGCTACCATCATATTCTCGTAATCTTATATTGTTGAAATTTTGATTATAGAAGTCTACATATTTTTTGCGACGCTCTGCCTCTTTGAATATCCATTCCTTAAATGCTTGTTTTACAAGGCTTTGCTTTTCTCTAGCTAACATAGTTTCTTTCTTGTTGAGAACATATTTGACTTTGTCCCCTTCTTCTACTCTATCTTTTACTGTGACATTTTTGAGATTAAGAGTATCCTCAATAATATAATAAGCATTCATTCGTTTTGTTCCATATGTTTCTCTAGCAGCTACCGACCTTCCATCTAATCCTTTACCATTTATAGTATAGTTGGTATTGTAATTATTATATGTAAGGCATATCTCATCTCTATCACCTGTTCTATTTTTATAGTAATTAGGTGTCTTTAAGAGTTCGTAAATAAACTGCTCATAGTCCTTATTATTAATCCATGTAGTTCCTAGCCTTACATCAATCTCACTAGCATCTAAATCTTTAGGTTGTATTTTTTCTAATGCAGTTATATTTAATGGAAATAGCTCAGGATTAGTCTCTGCATAGACTCTAGCAAACTTAAGCTTCTCTCTAACATTTCCAGATAAGTATTCATCATAGGTTTCATAACCTACATAGGGATTATCCTTGTCATATCTAATAGGATTTAGAAATATTTCTCCTTGAAGTTCTTGTATAATATCATCTTTTTCTTCATCATATAACTCTGACATATAACCAAGATCTACTTCTCCCTTTTCATTAAGAGATACTGTTAGAGCTTCTCTTGCTGTATCTACAGAAGTTATCTTTTCTATAGGTTTTATGGTCTGCTTTGTAAAGATATCAGCTTTCTTAATATTTCTATCTTGGTCTATCACTTCTAAAGAACATAAAAGAGGATAGTCATTATCCTCTCTAAAGGCTTGCATATTGGTTTTAGATGAGATTGCTCCATGCTTTTTAACAAATGCGTCATACTTATTATTGAGTATAGATTGTGTATATTGCAATTTCTCTTTTGTACAACCTTCTACTTGTATGTTTATTAAGTTCCTTGTAATTTCCCTGAGTTCTATCATACCTTTGATACGTTCTAATTTCTTACCAGTAATATCTATCCTTCTCATATGACTGTTTTCACGATAATAAAGATTATTATCTAAGTATGCATAAGTATAGTTTTTAACATTAGGATTAGCAGCTACAAGTATTTCATTATTATCACTTTCAACAACTTCTCTCTTATACTCACCTATTGAACCTTTTATATAACTAACAGCTTGGTTCAAGCTTTCTTCTAAGTTGAATGTTTTATCTATAACAACACATGTAGTGTAATTACTATTTTCACCATACATCCTTGTATCAAACTCCATATTACCTAAACACATATGTGGATTTTCTAAGAAATAATTATTTATGGGTACACCATTTTCATTTTTTCCTACTTCAATCCAACTTGGATTTTCTACTGATATTCTTTCACGTTTCTTTAAAAATATGATATCTGATGTTACATCTGTTCCTGCTACTTCCTTAAAAGCTGTGTTAGGTAATCGTATAGCTCCTAAAAGTTCAGCTCTCTCAGCTATATACTTTCTAACTTTATAATCAGCTTTATCCAATGTACCCCTTGACGTAACAAGTGCAATTATACCGTTAGGTCTAACTTTATCTATTGTCTTGGCAAAGAAAAAGTCATGAATAAGAAAATTATGTTTATTATACTGCCTATCATATACCTTATAATTACCAAACGGAATATTACCAATAGCTACATCATAAAAATTATCTTTCAGATCAGCTTTCTCATAACCACTAATAGTAACATCTGCTCTTTGATATAACTGTTTCCCTATTCTTCCTGATAAATTATCCAATTCTATACCATAAAGCTTAGAATCTTTCATGCTATTAGGTAGGTGAGCAAAAAAGTTACCCACTCCCATACTTGGTTCTAGGATACTTCCTTTCTTAAAACCCATTTGCTCTAATGCCTTATATATGGCTTTAATAACAACTGGTGAAGTATAGTGGGAATTTGGAGTTGATTCTCTGGCACTTACATATTCATCTGGTGACAATAAATCTTTCAACTCATGGTATTCATTACACCATTGATTATTATGACTATCAAATACATTTGCAAGTCCACCCCATCCATTATATTTTGCTAAAATAATTTGCTCATCTGGTGTAGCCGATCTGTTTTCTTTCTCAATAACATTAAGTGTCTTAATGGCTTCTATATTTTGCTTATATTTAGTTTTTGCTCCACCTATACCGATACCATCTTTAGCATTATAGATATAATTTATTTTAGGTATATTATTTTCATCACTAGAATCTAAATCATCTTCGTCTATTACATTACTAGGTTCGTCAAGGTCATATACAATATTGTCAATATCTGTAGCATTATTAATATTGTCTTTCAAGTAAGTATCTACTTTAGATTTAGTTTTTGATTCCTTCATTTCATCTATCTCATTAGGTATGTTTTTATTTTCATTAGTACTTTTGTTCAAAAGAAAAGAGCCATCATACGACGACTCTGATTGTGTTCCTATCTTGGTTTGTATACTATTTCGTGAAGTACTATTTCCTCTGCTCTTGTTCTTATCATTTCCCTGTGTCTGTAACTCTCGTAAAAGTTTTCTGGATTCTTTATCGGTTCTGTTGTCAACATTAGTTGTTGTAATAGCTCCATCCTTTGATGAGCTTCCTCGTTTACCTTGTACATGGTTTTCAGCAATATTCCTTCTGCTCTGAGATAACTGTATCTGTGTGGGTATTCTTCCTTCAGATAAGTCAATGCTTTGTTTCCGTACTTCCCTATTTCTAGTTGTTTGTTCGTTACTTCCAGTATTGGTTCTAGATATCCCTGCTCGGTCATTTTGTAATCTAATGTTATTGGATTCACTTGCAACACTCCTTTCCCTTTGGATTGCTTTAACTTCTTTTTCAATATCCCTAAGAATATTTTCTGCTATATTACTAACAATACTTCCCATTCTAAAGATTAAAGGTTTTGTATTGAAATAACTTATAACTTTAAAATCTGGTGTTACTTTAAATCCACATCTAGTGGCTGTCATGTAATAAATACTTTCTAGTAAAGTAGTATAAAATTGAGTTTTTACTCTTTCTAAATCAAAAGTGCTTAAGTGACTATCTTCTATATCTTTTTTAAAATTCTTAAATATAATCTGTTCTCTTTTTTGAAGTCCAATTAAACTTAGTTCTTTAAGATAATCATCTACTGTATTTACATCATAATATCTATTAATGCGATTTAAAAGGAATTGTTCATTTTTTTCATTAATTCTCCAATAGGTTGGATAGCTAAATCTATTTTCTTCTCTAACTGTTGTATCCTTTATATCAAAGTAATTTTTTAGAGTAGGTAAATTGTTAGAATGGTCAAATACAGCAATGGATTTTGCTCCTTTTTTTATCCATCTACCTACTTTCTGATTCCACGTTTTCATATCAGCAACGAAAGTAGCATCAGGTCTTTGAGCATAGATTAAAACTGCATCATCAAAAGTATGTTTATATACACTACCATGAAAGTTTAGGAATAGCATCCACTCTTTACGATCTTTAACTATCTCTAAAAGAGTATAATCATATATATCCTTTACTTTGTTGTATCGTCTCAAGTCTAGCCTCCTTTCCTTACATATCTAATTCTTCATTTTCTGATTCATCACTTTCTATATTTACATCTTCATACTGTGTAGATTTATAATACATAGCTAATGCCTTTTCAATTATACTCATTACTTCTTGTTCATCCTGTTCGGGTTTGAAATGTTTTATAAAAACTTTATTCCAATATTTCGGTGGTTTAGGCTTTTTTTCTTTATCTTTATTTTCTCCTCTGATAATTGCATGTGCTGATTCAAAAGTTAAAGGTTCTTTTTTATCTGCTCCTCGTAGATTTCTAGCTCTTTTCATATCAATCTTAAAATTTTCTTCTGTTACAATAGCGTGAACAATATCAAGACTCTCTTCTCTTAGATAAGATAAGTCAACACCTGCTCTAATAGCTATTTGTCCAATGTCCACTAATTCTTTAAATTCCTTTGGAAGTTTAGCTATACGTAAATATCTTGCTACTGAATTTTTTGATAGATTATATTCTTGTCCTACTTTTCCCATACTGGTTTCTAACTTCTTCCCCAGTGGGGAAGAAGTTCCTTGATCTATGCTTGGTGATTTAGATAACTTCTCTATCTCCTTTAATAAATCTGTTCTAACTCCTTGTTTCTTCATAGCTTCATGTCTTACTGCAACTACTGTTGCCCTTTCTGAATGAGGTAAATCAGTAAAGGATCGTTGCATTGTATTAGTTTCAGTTACTATAAGGAGTGCTTCTTCTTCTGTTAACCCTTCCTTAACAATACCTGGTATTTCACTAAGTCCCAATGCCTTACAAGCTTCGACTCTATTATGTCCTGAGAGTATTTCAAATCTAAGTTTTTGCTTTCTTACCACAATAGGTACAATTACACCAAATTGTTTTATGCTCTCTACCATTTCATTAAACCTATCTCCCTCATATAACTTAAAAGGATGGTTTTTAAATGGTACTAGTTGTTCTATCTTTATCATATCTTGATTAATTTTTTCATCTTTATTTTCTATTTCATTTTCATAATCCTCACCGAAAATTGCCATAAAAGGCTGTACCTTTTTTGCTTCATCTTTTCCCAATTTTTATCAACTCCTTACTTAACTGTTCATCTTAAGTATTTTTTGCTTTCTTAACACAATCATCTCCAAATATCGTCATGAAGAGCTTCACCTTTTTTGATATCAGCTTTATTCAATTTAACATCTCCTTCCACAAATCATATTTTCTTTTAATTATTGATGCTCTCAAACTTACAAACTTGGTTTTAAACATAAAAATAGGACAACGGTTATTCAGTGAAAAGAATAGGAATTTAAACCGTTGTCCTTCATAATATTTTTATATGAATTTACTCAGTGAACAATGTTAACTTACCAATTCTTGTGCAAATTCTTGATAAGCTTTAGCTGCTTTATTATTTGGCATATACTCTACAATGCTCATGCTTTTAAGATTGGCTTCCCCCACTTTAACTGACTTTGGTATCTTAGTATTAAATATCTTGATATTCTCGCCATAGGAGTCTTGAAGCATTTTATATATATTCTTAGATAAATTCGTCCGATCATCAAACATGGTTAAGAGTATACCCTCAAATGTGATTCTTTTGTTAATACGTCTTTTGAGTTTATATATTGTTATTAGCAGAAGCTCAAGTCCTTTTGCAGATAGATATTCTGGTGTTGCAGGAATTAATACACTGTCACAAGTTGCTAACACATTGACTGTCATTAGTCCTAATGAGGGCATACAATCAAGAAGAATGTAATCATAATAGTCCTTTATCTCGTCAATGATTGTCTTAAGCACATATTCCCTACTCATTGTTGATACTAAGTTAATATCTACTGCCGATAATTCTATACTACTTGGTATTATATCCACACCTTCTTTTTTGATAACGTATTCTTCCCTAGGTGGAAGGTCATTATCTGTTATAACCTTCATCATTAGATGATATAACGTATTATCTAACTTATGAGGGTTCTCTATTCCAAAGCAATCCGTCATGCTCGCTTGATTGTCACAATCAACTGCTAATACCCTATACCCTTGATTAGCTAATATAGTTGCTAAATTTCTACAGGTTGTACTTTTACCAACGCCACCCTTCTGTGATGCAATAGCTATTATCTTACTCATGGTTTATCCTCCTTTTTATCTTCTCTATAATTTGATTATACCTATGTTAGACAACCTATCTCAAGGTTTCATCGTTTTTGTTTGTATTATGATTGGCAAGATTTATTGCAGTTTATATATCAAATAAAAAAATCCTAAAAAATAGACTCTTTTATCTACTTCTTAGGACTTTATATTAGTCATTCATATCGTACCTTGTTTCCAACGTTACTGAACTGGACCCGCTGAGCCCCTCTTCTTGGCAATGCTCGCACCCAGTTAAGGAATGTGCGTAGCGTACGGAGACATTTTGTTAGGTGATGGAATCAATGGAAGCTGCCATTAGCCATTAATTAAAAATCGTTTAATTTGCCTATTTAAAACATTAACCTAAGTTCAATTATGTACTAAAAAAGTGCTCTCTTTATGTAGCTATTAACTATTCTATATCAATTGAATTAGAATAATATATAAAAGCCTCATAGACACCTAAAAACAGTGGTTGTTTTTATTGTTGATACCCTAATATCATAATTTTTAATAATTAGAAATATATGATAAGGCAAATTGTTTTACTTTATAATACATATCTTTGCGCCAACAATCTTCAATCTCTTTTGCCTCTCTGCCATAAGACACCATATCGTTAACAAATTTATCCTTATCTACATTATTTAAAGTATTAAAAAAACTAACAACGTTGGCAATAGTTTTAAATATTTCGTCTTTATAATCATTATCATTTATTAGTCTACATGCTCCATCTATGCATAAACAAGCTCTTACTGATGACTTAGGATGAGTATTGCTTATTTTGTTATCGATGCCCATCAGACAACATACACCTTGTATGCCCGCTGCAAAAAGCCTGTAAACATCAATTTTACCTTCAACTAAAGAAAGAATATAATCATCATTTTTTATTAATTCTTCCATTTCTTGAAAAAGAAAACAAGCAGCATATGAATCCGCATCTACTTCTAATGCTTTAGATTGTTTAGAGGATAGCTTAATATGTATTGGTTCGTTTAGATGAAATGTAAATTTGTTTTGGTTAACTGATCTTGAATATCCGCAATGGCCATTTAAATAATGACCTAGTTCATGTAAAATAACAAACTTGACAGCAAACATTGACATATATTCAGCTATTGCATTTACTCTACTATCAGCATTAATGTGGAAAATAACAGGAATTTCTCTGTTTTCTTCATCTCTTGATATTAGTTTTATTCTTTTAATATTTTCCTTAGAATAAGTAAACTTACATTGACATATATCTGTACATAGATTAAGCTTATAAAAGATTTCGTATATTCTTAATAATGTTCCTTCGGTTACATATAATTTTATTTTTTTGTTATCCATTGTATTAATTACGGCATCAATATAAGGAGATCGTATATAGTCAAAAGTCAATAATTTTTGAATTCCTTTTGTAATTAAGTACGATTCTGCATATTTTTTATACAAATCATATACAATTATATCGGTCCCACTAAACCACGAATAATTACAGCTTTTTTGAAGAAAAGTATTATCCATTAATTATTATCTCCTTGTCAGGATGAAGTGAATTCCATTTACAAATTAGTATATCTTGATGTGCAATTCCCCAATTTATAATTATTTTATTATCCTTCGAAGAAAAATTACCATCCCTTTTTTGGACAGGTACAATTAAATAACTTCCACTGAATTCACCTGCTTTAACGTGGAAATGTCCTTTATAGTGACATTTTTCACGAGGTCTAATTTCAAAATTAAATTTCTGATAATTTCCTACGTTAAGAGGAAAATCTCCGCTAGGAAGATTATCCCATATGTCATTAGGCAACAGTTGTAATTTTAATTCTTGTATTACTTTTTCAAAGTCTTTATCCATAATACCTCCGTAATTAACATATAAATTTGTCTGTCATACTTCCTATTATTGCTAAAATACAACTTTATGTCAAATAAATTTCGTGCAGAATAGAATACTAATTGATTCTGTTACCTAACTTCTAGGTTTACATCTAAACATATTATTTTATACCGTTTATTTTCCTTAAAATATATTCTTGGAACATCACAATTGTATAGAAAACTATTAAAGATTATTGGGGGAAAGTACGATTTAAAAAACTATATTTTTCTATACGGTATACTTATTCTTCTTCAGTTGTTACATTAATCCAAATCAACAATAGCTTTTATTCTTCTTACACCTGAAGAAGAACTTTGCTCTTTAATTATTTTAAAATACCTAAGTTCAGCTGTATTAGAAACATGTGGTCCACCACATATTTCTAATGAATATCCTGGAATAACATAAACTTTAACAACGTCACCATATTTTGATTCAAAGATTCCTATTGCTCCACTTTCTTTAGCATCTTCTACATTCATTTCAATACAATTAATATCAATACTCTCATTGATAGCCTTATTAACAATGCTTTCTACCTGACTTATCTCTTCTTCAGATAACTTTCTATGAAAAGAAAAATCAAATCTTAGTCGTTCAGAATTGATGTGGCTTCCTCTTTGAAAAACCGAATCTCCCAGAACTTGACGAAGCGCACTATTGAGCAAATGCGTTGCGGTGTGTAGTCTAACACTGTTACGATTATGTTCTGCCAACCCTCCTTTGAATTTCCCAGCAGCTCCACTTCTGGATTTCTCCTGGTGCTCTTCAAACTTTCCTTTAAACCCCTCTACGTCAACAATAATTTCTTTTTCCCCTGCTAATTCTAATGTGAATTCAATAGGGAAACCATAGGTATCGTATAATTTAAAAGCTTGTTGACCGTTCAAACATTCACCAGCTTGTAATTTCCCAAAATATTTGTTTGCCATTTTCAATCCACTTTGAAGAGTTTTATCGAATTTATCATATTCCTTTTTCAACTCTTCAATGATAGTTTCTCTGCATAACTTAATCTCAGGATATGCTTCTCCATATATTTCAATAACTTCTTGCGCTAATTCAGGTAATATATTCTTTTTAACACCTAACTTATGAATCATACGAATAGTACGTCGAATAAGTCGTCTAAGTATATAGCCTTGTTCTGAATTTGATGGAACAATATTCTTTGGATCAGCAAGAATAAATACAGCAGCCCTAGTATGTTCACATATGATTTTATAAGTCTTTTCATTGCTTTTATCATATGATACCTCACTTATTTCTTCCAATTTATTGATTAATGGAACAAATAAATCTGTTTCATATACATTTTGTAGATTATTTGCTAGAATTAATAATCTTTCAAATCCTAAACCCACATCAACGTTCTTTTGCTTTAGTTCAGTAAGATTACCATCTTTATCTTTGTTATATGTCATAAAAACATTATTCCCTAATTCAACATACTTTCCACAACTACAGTCTGGTCCACACTCCTCACTACAATCAGGTAAATCATTTACATAGAACATTTCTGAATCAGGACCACATGGACCTGTCTCTCCAGCCGGTCCCCACCAGTTTTCATCATCTCCATAACAAAAAATCTGTTCTTTACTTAATCCTAGCTCTAACCATGTCTGAATAGCTTCAGCATCATATGGCACTTTATCATTTCCTTTGTAAACTGTTACTGCAAGGTTAGAAACAGGTATATTAAGTTTCTCTGTAAGAAATTCAAAGCTCATAGTAATTGCCTCTTTTTTAAAATAATCACCTAAAGACCAGTTTCCTAGCATTTCAAAGACAGTTAAGTGATAATCATCACCTACCTCCTCTATATCTCCTGTTCTTACACATCTTTGTACATTCACAAGACGTTTCCCCAATGGATGCTCTTTTCCTAAAAGATAAGGAACAAGTGGTTGCATGCCAGCTGAGGTATATAATACACTTGCATCATTTTCAGGCACTAAAGATGCAGCTGCGGCTAACTGATGTCCCCTTTCTTTGTAGTATGATACATATAGTTTTCTTAATTCATTTGCTGTCATAACCATTATCCTTTCTTATAAGATTGCATTAATCACCACCACCCGTAAAACGGGTGGTTTGCACTTACCCTATAAGGGTATATTACTAGCTGAGTCTCAAGACTCATTGAATAGTCTGCCAACTGCATCTATTCTCAAGTTACACCTAAAGGTGTTTTCATTAGCCTTTTATTATCGGCTTACCCGTAAACGGGTCAATATATTCCTTCAGACTTAATTGATCTGAGGCTATATCTTCTTGTAATTGATTTCTTATATACTGTTCTATTGCCTTCTTGTTCCTTCCTACTGTATCTACAAAATATCCTTTACACCAAAATTTTCTATTCCCATATTTATATTTTAAATTAGCATGTCTGTCAAATATCATCAGCGAACTTTTTCCTTTTAGATATCCTACAAACTGTGATACACTTAATTTAGGTGGTACACTTACTAACATATGTATGTGATCTTTACATGCATTTGCTTCTATTATTTCTACGCCTTTATACTCACATAATTTACGAATTATCTGCCCAATATCTTTTTTTATCTTTCCATAAATTATTTGACGTCTGTATTTTGGTGCAAATACTATATGATATTTGCAATTCCATTTGGTATGTGCTAAACTTTTGTTGTCCATTTGGACTTCCTCCTTTGTCTATTATAGATGCGGTCGGCAAACCTGCTTCTATCTTAGCATTGGAGGTTATTTTTTTCTACTCATAGCTATAAGCTTTTTAGAACCACAGGCATAGCCTGTGGTATTCATTAATACAAAAAACCCTAAGCTTTTAATAGCTTAGGGCGAATTCTTAATCCGTGGTACCACCTAAATTCAGAGATAATCTCTACACTCATCAAGTACAGGCAACTCAATTACCGATACTCTATCCTATGATAACGGTGGATTTCCGTTGAAGTCTACTATTATTTCGGTTCAAAGCTCCGAGACTGCTTCAATATATTGCTTGTGAAGATTCGCACCACCCATCTTCTCTCTGAACAATACAAGTATATTTACTACTTCTCTTCTTCGCCTTTATTATTTATTTCCATAATTTTATCACCATATATCATTTTTGTCAAATAAAAATATCCTGAGAATTTTTGCTATGGATTTTCATGACAATTTTTAATAATAAAAAAAAGTAACAGAAAACTGGCAAATCATAAAACTCCTTAAACACTAGTAAAATTAATGGGTTTGACGACGTAGTCGTACTACAGTCTTCAACAGATTACAGAAATTATTACTTACCCACTTTGTTAATTATTTTTGAATAATTATCTTTCAATAAAAAAACGAGAGCAACTGATAATTACCAGAGTTCTCGTTTTTCATTTAAAATTTCACTATAAATTATATAACCATTATAAGTTCAATATCATTAAAATATTAATTAAATACATCAAAATTTTTGACACCAATTCAATACCTTCCGACACCATTTTGACACCAAATGACACCAATTTGGCCCCATAAGCTACGATAACTTACGATACTTTACGAGTTTCAATAATCGCTGTAACCCCTGTAAAACCTAGCTTTCCTCACCAATTTCTTCCATTTGGTATGGCGTTTGCTGATATACATAATAATTCAACCAGTTTGAATATATAAGATGAGCATGTGCTCTCCAAGATACCTTAGGATACTGATTTTCATCATCGTAAGGAAAATAGTTCTTAGGTAACTTCACGTCCATACCTTTTTCCTTATCTCTAAAATATTCTTGTTTTAAAGTAAGAGGATCATACTCTGAATGTCCAGTAACGAATATCTGTTTAGCATCTTTGGACATAACAATATATACTCCTGCCTCATTGGATTCCGATAAAAGTTCTAATTCAGGATTATTAATGATATCCTCTCTATTAACTCCTGTATGTCTTGAATGTGGAACAAAAAAGCTATCATTGAATCCTCGTAATAATTTATAGTTAGGCTTTAATACATTATGCTTGAATATACCAAACATTTTATTAGAAAGCATATGCTTATTAACTCCATAATGATAATATAATCCCGCTTGTGCTCCCCAACATATGTGAAAAGTTGATGTAACATTGGTTTTAGTCCATTCCATAATCTCTTTTAACTCATCCCAATATCCAACTTGTTCATAATCCATATGTTCCACTGGTGCACCAGTTATTATCATACCATCAAATTTTCTATGTCTTATCTCCTTAAAGATTGTATAAAAACTCAATAAATGCTCCTTGGATGTATTTTTGGACTCATAAGATTCAGGATGCAATAGAGTAATTTCAACTTGTAAAGGTGTATTACTGAGTAGACGTAACAACTGAGTCTCTGTAGCCTGTTTTAATGGCATCAAATTAAGTATAGCAATCTGCAAAGGACGTATATCCTGACGCATAGCTCTATCTTCATCCATTACAAATATATTTTCTTGCTTTAGAACTTGTTTAGCTGGTAAATTATTGTCAACTTTAATTGGCATTTCGATCACCTTTTCTATTTATAGTAAATAATTATTAATATAATTAATACGAATTAGTACAAATCATTTATTAATTCATTATTATACTACAATGCTGTAAAAAACAAAAGGTGAAATGAATATTTATACTAATATGATATAGTTAATTGTGGACCATTAATGTCTTCTCTACTATCAAAAACCAATGTATTACCAGATACAGTATCATCTACAAAGTACAATGTCATCACTTTATCCCCTTGCAATTCACTATTAACGAATTGAGTTATATCAAATGTATACCATTTATTTGGCTCATCTATATTGACAGTAGTAATTTTGGTAGTCACATCTGGTTTATTATTATAGGATATACTGCTTTCATTCCATGAATCATCTGTTACAGCATAGATGGATACTGGTACTACTCCTGTCACTTTTGTAGGATATATTTTAAGTTCAGCAGTTTTAGCATCTACGCTAACATTGGTCATATCAAATTTCATGATAGTTTCTCTATTATTATTAGTGGAACCACCTTTTACTCTTAATGCTACTGTCCCATAATTCTGATCTCCATAATTACCATCTCTAACATAAGTATCCTCTGTAGGATTCAATGTTACTGGTGTTGGAGTTTGACCATTTCCTGAACCCTTTACCAATTCTATTTCTATGTTTTTACCATCAACACAATCAAATTCAATTGTTGTATCTGTATTAGAAGTTATAATCCTAGCTTCATCAGATGGATTCTTAAGCTGCCATTCTCCTCTTATTGTAAGAGTAGCTATATTTTGAGTACTTGGTACTCTAATGGCATCAGAAGTTATATCTTTATGTTTATCAAACTTTGGTAACCTAAGGTCTGGATCACTCATACTAAGTACTATTTCGTCTTCATTGAGATCTTTAGTCATTACCATACAAGGTACACTTACATTTTTTAAATATCCATGATCTATAACATTGTTTTGATTCATTATTGCATATCCTGTAACATTCAAGGATGAATCAGTTACAATATGTGCATCAACGTCTTTTTGTAGCACTTGATATGATGGATTACTAACAAATGTTTCCATCTGTTGTGGAGTAGCGCCTAATTTAATGGCATATTCATAACCTTCACCATTAGGATTTGTTCCATGATTAATCCAAGCTGTTGTATAATTTCCTGAAGTATCTAAAGAATCTCTATTATCCCTAGAGTTTTGAACTCCTCTTTGTATAAAAAGTCCATTGGCATCTGGTATATAATATCCGTTATTGTATGGGTCAATCAACCAAGCTGAGTCATGAGTATTTACTTGTTCTGAATAAGTATCACTAGTAATCTCGTTACTGGAATTATACCAAAATGGCATTGTACTATTGTTCATATATGCTTGGAATAATGTTGTTTCAGTTGGATTGATACTATCATTATTTTCAATATCTGAACCTAAACATACTATTGTATCTCCTAAGAAGAAAATTGATTTATTAGCTCTAAAACTTGTGTCATCATGGATGTCATGTAATTTCATACCAAAAACACCATACTGATTCTGCAATGTACTCCCACCAACAAAAGTTTGGTCGCTGAAACGTCTATGATTCGCATGACCACCAGTAAATATAAGTTCTGATAATGGTAAATGTTTTGTTGTTGCTCCAGGCCATCTATTCCAATCCCAACCATTATCTAGGTTATAACCGCTTTCTATTGTTCCTATTGGATTACCGCTTCCATTAATCTGTATACTTCCATATGATTGATATTTACCATATACATTTTCTTTTAATTGAGTTAACGTTTGTGGGTCAAATTTATTAGATGATTCATAATCCCAGACATATTGGCTATATCCTTTTACAGCCACCATAGCTTCTCCTTGCCTGTTTATTGCTAGACTTGAATATGGATATACCCAAGTTCCCTGTGGTGTACTTTCAGCTTGATATCCCCTTTCTGATAATTCAACTGCTAATTGCAACCCACCCATTGTATTTAAGTAATGAACAGAATATGTATTAGCTAATGGGAACAATCCATCTTTTAGATATGTTGAATCAGGTTTCCATAATTTCATAAAAGCTGTAGCCATCTCTTCATCAATAGGATTAGCTGCAAGTGCCATATAAGCATATGCTGGTACAAGTTTTGAAACTACTCCTGTAACATCTGGTAATCTACCACTAGCTCCTGCTGGTACGTTATACTGGTTTGCATATATACGTGCATGTAATAAAGAATTTTTTATATTATTAGTACTATTTTCTGATAAAGCAAATGTAGTATCACTTAACAAATAAGCTATCAATGATGCCATATGAATACCATTTACACCATATGCAGAAAGATAAGTACCTCTATGGTGATATAATGAATAATCACTCTTTATTGTATCAGAATACCCTGGTGCTATTGTAAGAGCTATATTATAGTAATTAACTAACCCTTTCATATAACGTACCTTCTCTGGAGTATCTTCCATGATAAGTACATATAATAGGTTATACATGAATTTTGTTCTTAATTCATCTGATGTTACTTCTTCTTGGTCTATATTCTCCTCAAATGTTTTACCAAAGATTGTTTGCCAAAAAATAGTCTCTCTTTCTCTTTCAAGTCTATTAGTTGCAGCTAACTCATCCTTCATCAAATATATAGCATGAAAATATCCATTATGCTTATTTGTTTCATGATCCATTGTTCCAAGTCCGCTTCCATATGCCCAACCTTGGTCATTCATATAATCTAGAGTATCAAAGAATTTTTCTTTACTTGAATCATTTCCATTTATTTTATAATCATAGACTAATGGTAGTAATACTGCTCTACTTACATCTACACCAAATTTCATTAAATGTGGGTCACGAGATGAGAATAGTGGTTCTCCTGTAATTCTGCCATCAGCATGTTTAACAATATTTAATTTCTCATATGCTTGCAAACCTTCTGTAATGAATTGTTGTAAAGCATTATTTCTTATACTTAGAGGTTCTTTTGTCAAATCTATATTTTCACCAAAAATCCATTTTTCATATTTTGCTTCAATATTATTAAAGGCGTTAATTTGTTCTTGAGTAATCTCTGTCTCTTCTGGCAAAGATGGTGTTAACTCACTATAATAATATGCCATATCCCAATAC